>NZ_JABUZD010000098.1:0-10663 GCF_014897875.1 Halomonas sp. 3A7M | reverse complement strand
TGGGTTAGAAGTGCTTCCGGGGGCCGGTCTCACGGATTCAGGTAGGAGATACTAGGTTAATTACCGGTAGAGCAACCGCAAAAGCAAATAGCCATGCCTTCAACCAAACAAAGATAATGCCCTCGATGAAGCCGACATTGTAGAGCGTAATCACCAGCGACATAATGCACGACATAAACAGTGCCATTAAGAAAGAAAATATCAGCTGGGCGTATTTTGGATCAAACATGGACTGCCTCTGTCAGACACACTATGAATAATGAAGTAAAAATCGCTAACTCAATCAGGATCGATAATGCAGTAAAGAGCGATAGTGGAACACGGTAAATCGCCATCCTTAGCGATCGTTAGCCAATGCGGCCGCCTTACCGGTTCACAGTTGTCCTTGGTTTAACGTTTATCTTCGGTCTTGTGATCAAAATCACTGGCATCGTGACGCTCGTGGAGCTGTTCGCCAGGCTCTCCCCAGGTGCGGTTAACCATTCGGCCACGTTGAACGGCTGGGCGTGCGTCAATCTCATCGGTCCAGCGTAAGACGTTCTGATAGGTATGAGCTTCTAAAAACTCAGCGGCTTCATACACGCGGTTTTTTACCAGTGCGCCGTACCATGGGTGAATCGCCATATCTGCGATGGTGTACTCATCACCCGCCATAAAACGGTTATCTGCTAAGTGACGATCCAATACATCCAACTGACGTTTCACTTCCATGGTATAGCGATCAATCGGGTACTGGTATTTTTCTGGTGCGTAAGCATAAAAGTGACCAAAGCCGCCACCCAGCATGGGCGCGCTGCCCATTTGCCAAAATAACCAGGATAGGCACTCGGTCCGCTTCGCTGGGTCGTTGGGTAAGAACGCAGCAAATTTCTCAGCTAAATAAAGCAGAATCGCACCTGACTCAAAGACCCGCTGGGGCGGAGTGGTGCTGTGATCCATTAGCGCTGGAATCTTAGAGTTGGGGTTTACCTCAACAAAGCCGCTGCCAAACTGATCACCTTCGCCAATTTGTATCAGGTGAGCATCGTATTCCGCTTGTTTAATACCCTGTTCCAGCAGCTCTTCAAGCATTACGGTGACTTTCACGCCGTTGGGGGTTGCCAGAGAGTAAAGCTGTAGCGGATGCTTACCCACGGGTAATACTTTCTCGTGGGTCGCACCAGCAACGGGGCGATTGATGTTAGCGAATTTTCCACCGTTACCAGGTTCCCATTTCCAAACCCGCGGTGGCGTATAGGTCGTGTTGTCGCTCATGATGTCCTCGCTATTCCTACAATAAAAAAGGGCGGTGCGGCGACTCACCCGAAATGTTGCGGCTACTAAGGCGTTATGGGGCCTTAAAATGTGGGTACAAGGATAGTGGGTTGTTAGTCTGATAATAAATAGTTATTTACCATGGAGAAATGTGATGCGGACTATTGGCGTATTAGGCGGTATGAGCTGGGAGTCGACACAAAGCTATTATCAGGCGCTAAACCAAGGGATTAATCAGGCTCTTGGCGGTTTTCACTCAGCGCAGATTGTGATGGTAAGTGTTGATTTTGCTGAAATAGAAACCCTGCAACAACAGGGCGATTGGCAAACTGCTGGCCAGTTACTCGCAAGCGCTGCCAAACGTATTGAAGAGGCTGGGGCAGAATGTTTACTGCTGGCCACCAATACCATGCACAACGTCGCGCCTGCGATTGAAGCCGCTATTCAGATTCCCTTTTTGCACATCGCCGATGCTACCGGGGAAAAATGTCAGAGTGATGGCGTGACTCGGGTTGGGTTGATAGGCACCCGTTTCACGATGGAGCAGGACTTTTACAAGGCGCGCTTAAAAGAGCGCTTTGGGATTGATGTCGTCATTCCGAATGAACAAGAACGTGCTGAGGTGCACCAGGTCATTTTCGACGAGCTATGCCATGGCCATATCCACGCCTCATCGCGTGAGCGTTATCTGGATATTATGACGTCGCTACACCAGCAGGGCGCCGAGGCGATCATTCTAGGTTGTACCGAGATAGCGCTGTTGGTTGAGCAGAAACACACCCAGATACCGCTTTATGACACCACCGCCCTGCACGCAAGCAAAGCGGTGGCTTGGGCGCTAGGTAATTAAACCAGCGTCAGAGTGACATCGATATTTCCGCGGGTAGCGTTGGAGTAGGGGCACACAATATGGGCTTTATCGACCAGTGCTTGGGCAACGTCTTTTTCCAAACCAGGCAAGCTAATTTTTAGCTCAACTTCAATGCCGAAACCGGTAGGAATGGCGCCAATACCGACACTGCCATCGATCTGGGTATCGTCGGACAGTTTAACTTTTTCCTGACTGGCGACGTGCTTAAGAGCACCTAGAAAGCAAGCAGAGTAGCCTGCAGCAAACAGCTGTTCGGGGTTAGTGCCTGCACCGCCGGCGCCACCTAGCTCTTTGGGTGTGCTGAGCTGAACATCCAGCGCGCCGTCAGAGGACTTAGCATAGCCCTCGCGGCCGCCAGTGGCGTGAGCATGTGCGCGGTAAGCAACAGTTTCAATAGACATAGGTTATTTCCTAAACTTGGTTGTTATGGACATAGTTGTTATGGGCATGGCTGTTATGAGCCAAACGTGTGTTTGGGGTTTTAATTTAGTGCAGCTTTATTTTGCGCGCAAGTGAATGGGTGAATAAATTGCCTACCCGGCCACAACGTTCAGCGGGTTACTTGACCTTAAGTAAGTTTTCGCGCAGTTGGACTAAATCCTCTTTCAGTTGGTTGAGTGCTTCAACCGACTTTTCGCTGGCGTTGACCACACAGCTGGGAATATGGCGCGCCTGTTCACGAAGCGAGCGGCCTTTATCGGTCAGGAATAACTCGACGACACGTTCATCTTGCAGGCTACGCTGCCGGATAAGTAGCTGATCACTTTCAAGTCGCTTTAGTAGCGGCGTTAACGAGCCAGGATCTGTAAGTAAGCGTTTGCTTAGGGTACCTACTGTTAGGCCATCTTCTTGCCACAGTACCAGCATGGCGAGGTATTGCGGGTAAGTGAGCCCCAGCTCTTTGAGCAGAGGTTTATAAACTTTGGTCATCATCAATGATGTTGAATACAGCGCAAAGCAGAGCTGGTGATCTAGCTCTAATTCGCTACAAGGGTCTAGCGCTGGCATGTCGACTCCAGGACAGGGTGCATAACGCGTAATGTAGCGCGCGGGGAAGTGAGTAGCTATCCCTAGACGTTGGTCGTAAGTTGGTCGTTTTGTTTTGACACCGCGTGTTGCGATAGCTAGCCTTCACGTATCGGATGTTACCGGTAACAATTTGTTGGAACATAAACTGCAAACCTGATGGCCGATACGATTCGATAGCCTTTCGGTAAATAGCCAACCAACAACAACGACTATTCTGGAGATAACGTCATGACAACGATTTGGCGCAGCACGCTTACTCTGGTCGGCGCGACCACTCTGACTTTTGGCATGGCACATGCTCAAGGCCCTGAACTTTCTGATCCGCCCGCGATTGAAGGCGACGTAGTGGCTGACCACGGCAGTCACACCTTGCGTATGGGCATTGGCCTGTCCGAAACATCGCCGCAGTTTCTCTCTAGCCAGTACTTCGGTGAAATTCTTGAGCAGCGTACCGATGGTCGTATTACGGTCAATGTTTTTCCCAACAGCCAATTGGGCGACGATGTCCAAATGATGGAAATGCTGCAAACCGGCACCTTGGATATGACCTATCCTTCAAGCTCTGCAACGACTGGGTACGTGGAGGCACTGTCAGCATTTGATTTGCCGTTCCTACTACCGAGCCGAGAAGCCGCAGTGGCTGTTATGCAGAGTGACGTGGCTCAGGGAATGCTGGATGCGTTCGAGGGTACAGGCTTAAAAGCGCTGACGTTCTCTGAAAACGGCTATCGCCAGCTGTCTAACAGTGCACGCCCTGTAGAATCACCAGAAGATGTGGCTGGCCTGGATGTTCGCGGCCTGAGCGTACGCACTATGCAAAACCCGGTTCACCTGGCAATTTGGGAAGCGTTAGGTGCCAACCCAACACCAATGGCCTTCGGCGAGCTATTTTCGGCGCTTGAGCAAGGCGTTGTAGACGGTCAGGAAAACCCGTGGAGTACCATCCTTACCTCTAACTTCAATGAAGTGCAGGATTACGGCACCGAAACACGCCATGTTTATACGCCATTTATCATGATGCTTTCCGAGCGTACCTGGAATCGCATGGCACCTGAGTACCAAGCGCTGGTGCAGGAAGCCGCCCGACAGTCGGCTGAGTACGAAATCCAACTTTCTGCCGAGTATGACGACTGGTCGCGTGATCAGTTAGAAGCACGCGGTATGCAAATTACCCGCTTAGATGATGGGCAGTTAGCCGCTTTCCAAGACGCCGTGCAGCCTGTTTATGAAGAGTGGGCGCCGCGTATCGGTGAAGATCTGATCGCTGAAATCCAGCAAATCGTCGAAGACAGCAGCCACTAATCTGCTACGTATAGCGCACCATCGGGCAGGCCCACACGCCTGCCCGACTTGTCAGTGCCCCTCGGAGTTCTTATGACTACCTCCTCTACTCCCCCAAACGTGGTGACCTCTACAGCACCAACGTTGGAAGATCCGTCGGTTTATTTGAACGACCCTAATCGCAAGCTGCTTGAAATTGATACTGAGGCTCGCCAGGGGCCTGCGCTGTTCCGCTGGTTAACACTCGCTATGGAGTATTTGATTGGCGCTATTTTGGCGGCGCTGATTGTCGCGGTTTCCAGTAATGTCGTTGGCCGCTCTGTGTTCAATCATTCACTGCCTTGGGTCGATGAGCTGGCGCGCATGCTGTTTATTTGGCTGGTCTTTATCGGCGCAGCGGCGGCGTTTTCACGCTATGAGCATATTGCTGTCGATGCGCTGGTGAGACGTTTGCCGTTGCGTGTCGCGCACATGCTCTATTGCTTACAACACCTGATTATTAGTGGGCTGATGCTAGTGATGATTTGGGGCGGTTATCAAGTGCTCACGCGCTCAAGTGGACGCTCCGCGATCATGGGCGTACCGCTAAGCTTGGTCAGCCTGTCGTTGGTGTTGTGCGTTATTTTTATCGCGGCGGTATCGCTCTGGCGTATGTGGGTCAGCGTGGGGGTTATCCGTCAACCACATCGCCAATCGGATGACTTACCAGGGGAGCGTTAATCATGCTGTGGATTTTTCTAGCCATATTATTGGCGTCTATTGTGATTGGATTGCCGATTGCGTTTGGCCTAGGGGTAGCAGCCTTAGTCATGGCGGTGCTGTCTGATATCCCGCTATCGATTATGATTGAGCAGTCAATTCGTGGCGTAAATAGCTTCCCGCTGCTGGCGATCCCCTTCTTTATTCTCGTCGGCGAAGTGATGAGTAATGGTGGTATTGCACGACGCTTGATGGAGCTTGCTGGCGCCTTAGTTGGCTTTATGCGCGGCGGACTTGGTCAGGTAGCGATTACCGGTTCGATGTTTTTTGGCGGGATTAGCGGCTCGGCGGTGGCGGATACCGCAGCGACTGGCGCAATGATGATCCCATCGATGAAACAGCAAGGTTACACCGCCGCAAATGCCACGGCGATTAACACCGTGTCGTCGGTGATCGGCATTATTATTCCACCGTCTATACCGCTTATTTTATATGGCATTGTTACCGAGACGTCGATCAGTCGTCTGTTTATCGCGGGGATTGTGCCTGGCCTGTTAATTGGCGCCGCGCTCATGGTGACCACCTTTATTCTGGCGAGCAAGCAGGGTGGCGGCGTTCGCCAATTCCGCTGGGATCGGTTGTGGAAAGCGTTTAAGGATGCCTGGTTAGCGCTGGTGCTCCCTGTGATCGTTATTGGCGGCATTATTGGCGGCGTGTTTACTGCCACTGAAGCCGCTGTGGCTGCTTTGCTTTACTCGCTGTTCATTTCTTTGCTGGTATACCGTGAATTTAAGCTCAGCGAGTTGGGCGGTATGTTAATTCGCACCGCAAGGCTCACTGGCATGGTGATGATGTTGTTGGCTTTTGCCACCGTTATTGCGTGGTTTCTAACCATTAACATGGTTCCACAAACCTTAGTGCGCCAAGTACAGGCGATTACCCAGGAGCCGTTTTTGCTGCTGCTGATCGTGGCGGGGCTACTGCTGTTAGTGGGGTTTGTAATGGACCTAACGCCAGCCATGGTGATTATGGCGCCAATGCTTGCACCGATCGTGACATCGGTGGGTGTTGATGCCGCTTACTTTGGCGTTCTAATGGCCTTTATTTTAGGCATTGGGTTGTTAACCCCGCCGGTTGGTACCTGTCTGTACGTTGGGTGTGGTGTCGGCAAGGTGTCTATGGAGTCCCTGGTAAAAGCCATGCTGCCTTACTACGCCGCCTTGATCGTTGTTCTGGTGGTGCTGATTGCGTTCCCTGGCATCGTTACTTGGCTGCCTGACCTCACCGCCGTGCGCGGCAATTGATAGGAGCATCGAGTGAATAAGCCATCACATCGTATTCTTGTCATGGGCGTTTCTGGATCAGGGAAGTCGCATATCGGACAGCAGTTAGCAGCAGCGCTGGGCGCAACGTTTATTGACGGTGACGACCATCATTCACCGGCTAATGTGGCGAAAATGGCCAGCGGCACGCCACTCAATGACAACGATCGTCGTGACTGGCTGGCAACGCTTGCTGACTTGTTCGCGGCTCATAAAGCGCGCAATGCGTCCGTGGTCATCGCCTGTTCCGGCCTTAAAAAACGCTATCGGGATCGCCTGCGCGAAGGTGACCCTGCGCTGCATGTTTTATATCTAGAAGGAAGCCATGCGCTTCTGCGTGAACGGTTAGCAACCAGGGCAGGGCACTTCTTTAAAGGTGATAATATGCTGGCAAGCCAGCTCGCCGATTTAGAGCCGCCAAGCAGTGATGAAGCGATGACCGTCTCCATTGCGCTATCGCCTAGCGAGATTGTCGAGCACTTTACGGCGGCGCTAGCGCCTACGCTACGCGTTCATTAGGCTAAAGGATGGGATAGGCGAGGGGCCGTACTATTCGCTATGGTATGGCTCCTGCGCATTTTACAGACCTGTATTTAGTAGGCTTACGTACTTAACAGACTTACGCACTTAACAGAACAGTCAGTGACGCCATTGAAGAAAAAACGCCCGACATTACAAGATATTGCTGATCGCGTTGATGCGACAAAAATGACCGTCAGTCGCTGCTTGCGAGACCCTGATACGGTATCAGAAGGACTTCGCGAACGTATTTTCAGTGTTGCTGAACAGATTGGCTATATTCCCAATCGGGCACCAGACCTGCTTTCTCGGGCTACCAGCCACTCTATCGGCGTGTTGGTACCATCGCTGACCAACCAGGTATTTGCTGATGTCATTGTCGGTATCGAAGCGTACACCGAGCCTGCCGGTTATCACTTAATGCTGTCTCACTACGGTTACAGCCCTGAGCTTGAAGAACGCAGTTTGGCCTCGCTGCTCTCTTATAATGTGGATGGCGTCATCTTGTCTGACCGCGATCACACGCCGCGTAGCCTGCGAATGTTGGAGACAGCCGGTATTCCTATTGTGGAAATTATGGATACCCGTCGCCCGCCACTACAGCAGGCGGTGGGGTACGATAACGTGCAGGCCGCTTACGATATGGTCAGTGAGATGATTCGCCGTGGCAGGCGTCAGGTGATTTATCTGGCTGTGCGTCTGGATGAGCGGACACGCCAGCGTGAGCAAGGCTATCGCCAAGCTATGGAAGAGCAAGGGTTAACGCCGATAACGCTGCAGAGCAGTCAGCGCTCTTCCTACAGCGTCGGGGCGGCGCTCATGCAGGAAATTCAACGAGATCACCCTAGTGCCGATGGTGTTTTCTGTACCAATGACGATGTTGCGGTTGGGGCTTACTTTGAGTGTTTGCGCCATGGCATTAATGTCCCCGAACAGATGGCGATTGCTGGGTTTCATGGTCACGATGTCGGCCAGGCGATGAGTCCGCGCCTTGCTAGCGTTATTACACCTCGGCAAGCCATTGGGGAAGCCGCTGCAAAAACGCTATTGTCGCGTATTCGTGGCGAAGCGCCTGAACACCAAGTAATGGATTTGGGGTATCGAATTGAGGCGGGTAAAACACTTTAGCTTCAGGGTGGCTAGCGGCGAGCCAGTAAACTCGATAGGCTGTTAATTAAAGATTGGTCATTAAAAAAGCCATTAAAAAATCGCTATAGAGAGCATGAGACCGCCGTGAATATTACCCAACTCATTGTCTACCCGGTTAAATCCTTAAAGGGAATTAACGTTACCCAAAGTGAACTCCATGGCCATGGGTTAGCCTGGGATCGCCGCTGGATGCTGGTGGATGCCCAGCAGCGTTTTGTTACTCAGCGCCAGCTACCACAGCTTGCCACCATCGCGGTCGAGTTAACCGATCAGGCATTGGTACTATCTCACCCGAAGGTAGACCCGATCGCGATTCCCCTTGAAGACCCCCAAGGTAATTTGCGCCTGGTAAAAGTGTGGAACGACCACTGCAAAGCAGTGCCAGAAAGCGAGGATGTATCGCACTGGCTTGTGGCGGCATTGGGCGAGCAAGCGCAAGGCATTAGCTTAGTGCGCTTTGCTACCGAGTTTACGCGTTCTGTTGAAGAAGATTTTCTGGCGGGAGGCGAGGCCCATACCTACTTTTCTGATGGCTACCCTTTCCTGATAACCACCACCGGCTCTCTGGATGCCTTGAATCAAGCGCTTGTTGCCAATGGGCAATCCTCTGTGCCGATGAACCGTTTTCGGCCGAATATTGTGGTCGATTGTGATGATGCCTGGGCGGAAGACCAGTGGGCCACACTCGCGGGCCAGAGTGGCTATGAGCTGACGCTTCGCAAACCCTGCCAGCGCTGCAAAATTACCACGGTGGACCAGCAAACCGGCACCGTGCCGGAACAGGCAGAACCACTAAAAACGCTGCTTTCCCTGAACACTCAGCCTCATCTTAAAGGCGCGCATTTTGGCCAAAACGCCACGCTAACTACCGGGCAAGGTAGCACTATTCGTGTGGGGGATGAGGTGGTGCCAACGCGCCGCGCGACCTAAGCCTTAATAGTCCGGTAGCAATGGCGGTGCCTGCTAGGGTAATGACCATGCCAGCCACCACTTGAAGACTCAGCGTCTCATTAAGTAGCAAGTATCCCCATAGCAGTGCGCTGACAGGGACCAAAAAGGTGACAGTTGAGGTGGCCGTGGCCCCTGCACTCGCTAATAGGCTGAAATAAAGTAGGAAGGCTAATGTGGTGCTTAGCATCGCCAGCGCCAGGGCGTTACCCCAGGCGAGCACGCTGACAGGCTCGCTAGGCCAGAGCAGCAAACCAGGTACCAGTAACACCAGGGCTGACATCGCGCTACTACCAGCCGCCAACACGCGGCTGGGTAGATGACTCAAGCGTGTTTTCGAGTAGTTACCAGCAAGTCCGTAGCAAAACGTGGCACCGAGTACCGCAACAATAAACCAGCCGTCGCCGCCTAGAGTGAAGTCTAGCCGGTCAGCAGACAGCACATACACACCCAGTAGCGCTAGTGCGAGACCAATGTACTGCTGACGTTGGATGGGGGTGGCAAAAAAGGCGGCGCCTAGTAGGGCCGTGAAAATCGGTGTGGTGGCGTTTATCAGCGAGGTAAACCCCGCCTCTAAACGTGTTGTCGCTAACGCCAACAATGAGAAAGGCAGCACATGATTCATCACACCCAGCAGGAGTAACGGTCCTTTGTGCTGCCAGATCAGCCGCAGGTAGCGCAGGCTCAGGAGCAGCGGCACCAAGAGCAAAGCACCAACTCCCATCCTGACTAACACTAGCGGAATAGCACCAAATTCCGGCGCGGCGACACGCATAAAAATAAACGATAGTCCCCATAGGGAGGAGAGCAAAACCAAACGCAGCGCATCAGCCGATGACATGATGTGTCCTTAGATTCATTGCGGCGACCATAGGTGTGGTGAGTGCCATAGTGCTGCTCAGCTTAACGATAAAGCGTTGGAAAGCGAATAGCGTATAACAGCTAAGAAGTAGTATAGACATGTTGATCGAGTAAATTCGGCAGCGGCGCCAGAATCAGCTACGCTGATTGAGTTGGCGGGCGCAGTGACTGCGTCCTAAAACGAGATGACGCTAACTATCAGAGGAAAGGAGAACGGAATGGATAGTAAAGCAAGCGCACGTTGGGAAGGTGGACTCAAAGATGGCCAGGGCAATGTGGCGACGGAAAGTGGAGCATTGGATGCTGGCTATTCGTTCAAACAGCGCTTTGAAGGAGCACCCGGCACCACCCCGGAAGAGTTAATTGGCGCTGCCCATGCAAGCTGTTTCTCAATGGCGCTTTCGATGATTCTTGGAGAGAAAGGCTTTACCGCTGATGCTATTGATACCAATGCGCGCGTAACGCTTTCACAAAGCGCAGATGGTTTCGATATTTCCAGCATTCATTTGGACGTTGTTGCCAGCGTAAGCGGTGCCGATGACGCTGCTTTTCAAGAAGCTGCTGAAACAGCTAAAGCGAACTGCCCTGTTTCTAAAGTATTAAATGCTGACATAACTATGGACGCAACCTTAAAGGGGTGATTCGAACGCCAGATAACGCCGAAAAGCGCTGCATGTATGCAGCGCTTTTTTGTTTGCCCGGCGAAGCCGGCAACCCCGGACACCTGAAA
>NZ_JABUZD010000097.1:0-4607 GCF_014897875.1 Halomonas sp. 3A7M | reverse complement strand
GCCTAAAAGACCTCAGAGGCGACAGATTTCTTGACAACTACCGGCTACTGTCGCCGATTATTCCACCTTCCATGCTGTTTGTGTTGTTTGGCGTCATGGCCCAAGTGCCTATTGCAGAAATGTTTATTGCGGGGTTGCTGCCGGGGCTGCTCTTGGGAACAGGCTTTTTTATAGTGATTGCCTTGGTAGGCTTGGTTCAGCAATACCCTAAAGGCCAGTGGCCGACTCGCTCTCAGGCACTTCATGACCTGCTTTGGGGGCTACCAGCACTGCTCATTCCAGTGATCATTATTGGTGGCATCCTATGGGGAGTTGCCACGCCAACCGAGTCGGCTGCGCTGGCCTCTCTAGCGGCTTTAATCATGGGCCGCTTTGTATACGGTGACCTGCGTTTAAGCCAGCTACCCCAGGTGCTAACGCGCACGGCGATTAATGCTGGGTTGGTCATCATGCTGATTGCCGCCGCTGGCGTGTTTGGCTGGGTGGTGATTTATGAGCAGCTTCCGCAGATGGCCGCCGCATGGATTGCCGCGTTGACCAGCGACCCCTTCGTGTTCTTGCTACTGGTGATTGGCGCACTGCTGTTAGTGGGAATGGTGATTGATGGCATTGCGGCGCTAATCTTAGTGGTGCCGATTTTAATGCCCATTGCTCAAAGCCAGTTCGCTATTAGCCCCTATCAGTTTGGTGTGGTGGTGTGTTTAACCCTGGTGATGGGGTTGTTAACGCCTCCCGTAGGGGCAGGGCTGTTTATCGCTTCCTCAATGACGGGTGCGCCGCCGCTTAAAATATTTCGCTCGCTGCTGCCGTTTTTGCTAGCAACGTTAGTGACTCTTGTCCTTCTCGCCTGGTTGCCGTGGTTAACCAACGGGCTTATCCAGCGTTAATCGGCATCACATCCATTCCAATCTCTAAACTGATGTTCTCCACGGCGTTTATGATGCCTTTTAATGGCGGAACATCAGTCCTAGGCTGCTTACTCAGCGCTGAGTTGGCTAACTCTTTATCAAGTGGTTAATTGACGTTTACGTCAACTTGCTGATATACCCTAGAGTTCATCTTTGCGTCTCATAACAAACACAACGTTGAGGAAGGAAGTCATGTCCGTTCGTGAAATCCCTATGTATATCGATGGCCAGCCAGTCATGTCACAAAGCCAGGATTGGCGTGATGTGGTCAACCCTGCGACTCAGGAAGTGGTTGCCCGCGTACCATTCTGTACCGCCGAAGAGGTGGAACGTGCGATTGCCAGCGCTAAAACAGCTTTTAAAGGGTGGCGTAAAGTGCCGCTTGGCAAGCGCATGCGCATCATGCTGAAACTTCAGGCACTGATACGCGAAAATACTGCTGAATTAGCCGCGCTAATTACCGAAGAGCACGGTAAAACCCTGCCTGACGCTGAAGGTGAAGTAGGGCGCGGTTTAGAAGTCGTTGAGCACGCTTGTTCAATTACGTCGCTGCAGTTGGGTGAACTGGCGGAAAACGCCGCGAATGAAGTCGATGTTTACACTATGCACCAGCCGTTGGGCGTTGGCGCAGGTATTACCGCCTTCAACTTCCCGATTATGCTGCCCTGTTTTATGTTTCCGCTTGCCATCGCAACGGGAAATACCTTTGTCCTGAAGCCGTCTGAGCAAGACCCCAGTTCCACCATGCGACTGGTTGAACTTGCCCATGAGGCGGGCGTCCCGGCAGGCGTTTTAAACGTAGTCCATGGCGGCCCAGATGTTGCCAACCAGATCGCCGATCATCAGGATATTAAAGCACTTTCGTTTATTGGCTCGACCCATGTGGGCTCCTTGCTTTACAACCGTGCAGCCGCCGCAGGTAAGCGTATGCAGTCGATGATGGGAGCTAAAAACCACTGCGTTGTTATGCCGGATGCCAACCGCAGTCAGGCGATTGATAGCCTACTCGGCTCGGCGTTTGGTGCTGCTGGTCAGCGCTGCATGGCTAACTCGGTTGTCGTGCTAGTAGGCGAGGCTCGTGAGTGGCTAAAAGATATTGAGGAAGGCGCGCGTAGCATGAAAGTCGGTCCTGGCACTCAGCGCGATGCAGACCTAGGGCCGCTTGTCTCACCACAAGCGAAAGAGCGCGTTGAACGCCTGATTTCAGCGGGTGAGAAAGAGGGGGCTAAGCTGCTGGTAGACGGCCGTGGCTGCACGGTAGATGGCTATCCAAACGGCAACTTTGTTGGCCCAACTCTGTTTGCCGATGTGACCGCTGATATGACGGTGTACCGGGAAGAAATTTTTGGCCCAGTGCTATGCGTGGTCAGTGTGGAGACGCTGGATGACGCGATTGCGTTTATCAACGCTAACCCTAACGGTAACGGTACGTCGATCTTTACTAACTCAGGCTGGGTAGCACGGCGCTTTGAAACCGATATCGACGTAGGCCAGATTGGTATCAACGTGCCGATCCCTGTACCCGTCGCGTACTTCAGTTTTACGGGTTCGCGAGCTTCCAAGCTTGGCGACTTGGGGCCGAATGGCAAGCAGGCAATTACCTTCTGGACGCAGACCAAAACGGTCACTGCCCGCTGGTTTGAGCCAGAAAATGTATCTAGCGGTATTAATAGCACTATTTCGTTGAGTTAATTGCACCATGAAAAAGCCCCGCGATAAGCGGGGCTATTAACGTTTCGGATTAAGTATCCTGAAATAACGGCAGACTTCTTTTTAGGAGCTGGCCGATAGGGCCAAGCTGACTGGCGTGCATAACGAGAATGGTGGGAGCGGCAGTTGGCGTTTTTGAGTTGTGAGGAACTAGCAGCGCAAATTCACCTTCTTCGAGATGAAATTCATGCAGCTCACGCAAGCCATCGGGTGTTTCGCACTGAGAGCAGCGGTAGTTATCATCTTCGCCATAAACTAAGCGATGATACATTTTGAAGAGCGTATAAATGGCTAAACCGCCTTTCAAAGCAGGCCAGCGGGCAGGTGTGCTGCGCAGCTTGTCAGAAACGATGATGCCATCGGCTTCTGCGCTGGCGAATACGCTAGCTAGTGGTGCTGAGAGGAGCGACGTGCTAGCGCTTAACGACGTCTCGTGTTCTTGAGGGTTCGAGGAGACCTCGTTAACCACTCGGTGGAAATCATCTAATGAGGCAAGCGGGAAGTCCTTGTGCTTTAGATCACTTGGCTCGAAGCCGCCGTTTTCCCAGCCATGGATAACTCGGAGGGTGGCACGCGCGTGATGCATAGGCAGGGCAAGAAGGGTGTGCAGCATTACCCGGATATGAAGCTGACGCTCATCGGTGTCGTTTTTAAATGCGCAATAAGGGTCGGCAAAAAGAGTATGCAAGCGCCCAGGCGTATGCTCTTTGGCTTCGGAATAATGCATTTTGGTGTCCCTGTTAATTGCCGTTTGATGTATTTACTGCACGGCTTATAGGTCATTGAATAGTTGAGAGTATGGACAGCGTTAGCCGCGATTGAAAGTCACTTTGTTTAGTGTTTTGTTACCGAATCGCGTTATCCAACAACATAATTGTTTAATCAAAACAAAAATTTAAAGCTCAATCAGGAAGTGAGGTGTAACGATGACTAATCGACTTAGCCGTTTCCGTGTACCAGAAACGCTGGATGAACTGCCTGACGATATTCGTGATGCAATATTAAAAGTGCAAAGCAAGGCGGGATTTGTGCCCAATGTATTCTTAATGCTGGCGCATCGCCCTGAGGAGTTCCGCGCTTTTTTTGCTTATCACGATGCTTTGATGGAGCGTGAATCCGACACGCTGACTAAAGCTGAGAAAGAGATGATTGTTGTGGCTACCAGTGCTCGCAATCGTTGCCTCTATTGTGTTGTTGCCCATGGCGCGCTATTGAGAATTTATAGTAAAGACCCTTTAGTCGCTGACAATGTCGCTATCAATCATCTGGCGGCAGGGCTAAGCGAACGCCATCGAGTAATGCTGGACTTTGCATTGCACTGCGGGATTGAGGTTGGGGAGTTCTCTGCCGCGTGGCAAACAACATTAGAGAAAGTAGGCTTTACGCTAGAGGACTGTTGGGATATTGGCGCCATTGCTGCTTTTTTCGGCATGTCGAATCGGTTAGTGACCATGACGGGTACGCCCCCCAATGAGGAGTTTTATTTGATGGGCCGCCTACCGCGTTAGTAGGATAAAGACGCACATCTAGGCGTGACTCGCGCATAAATTTTACTAACGCCCAGCCTTTACTAACGAGCCGCTTTCGCCGAGGATAGCGTCTCCATTCACTGTCGCCAGGGGAGCCCGCAGCTGTTGGGCTGAGAATGCGCACTGCGCAGACCCTGGAACCTGATCCGGTTCATACCGGCGGAGGAAGTGCGACATGCCTTACCTAACGTCAGCCGTACTTGGTACGGCGCTATTCTGTTTTGCTTTTCTGGGTCTGCGTGCACGTCATGTGCAGGGGTCGCTTGATGACTATGTCACAGCAAGAAACTCGCAAACCGCTTCCACACTTGGATTCTCCTTTTTAGCCTCGGGAATGGGCGCCTGGATTCTGTTTGCGCCGCCTGAAATTGGTGCCTTTGTTGGTCCTTTAGCGTTGGCAGGCTATGCCATTGGCTCGTAAGCGTTCATCCTACGACGTAGTTGACCTACTTCACGTCAC
>NZ_JABUZD010000095.1:0-879 GCF_014897875.1 Halomonas sp. 3A7M | reverse complement strand
CACCAACAGCCGCTTCCAAAATGGTACCTGAAAAGCTGACCTTCTCGCCACTCTCTCGCCGCCAAATTGAAGCCGACTTCTCCGGGGGCCACATTACGTCGGACGCCGGATTACTCCTGCTTCGTGAAGTCGATAAACAGCATCGCCTAACACGCCGCTTGGCCGCCGTGCTTCATGATCCCCGCTCACCGGAACAGGTTCGTCATAAGCTCGACACGTTGGTTCGTCAGCGGGTGTTCGGTGTCGCCGCTGGCTATGAAGATTTCAACGACCATGAGGCCCTGCGCTATGATCAGGCCCTTCAGACAGCGCTCGATGAAGAGGATACGCTGGCAGGCAAGTCGACGCTGTGCCGGGTGGAGCAGAACGCCGATCGGCAAGCAATAGTGAAGGCCCATGAGTTGCTGTGGCATCACTTCATTGAACAGCATGACGAACCACCCAAGGAGATCGTGCTGGACTTTGATGGCACCGACATCCCCGTGCATGGCGAGCAACCCGGCAAGTTCTTTAACCGTTATTACGATCACCACTGCTACTTCCCACTGTATGTCTTCTGTGGGCGCCACTTACTGGTGAGCTATCTGCGCACCAGTGACCGCAGCGACAGCCGCCATAGCTGGGCGATCCTCGCCTTACTGGTACGCTTTATCCGTCAATACTGGCCCGATACGCGCATCGTGTTACGAGGTGATAGCCACTTTTGTCGTCCCCGGATGCTGAACTGGTGTGATCGGCATCACGTCGACTACATCGTGGGAATCGCAAAGAACAGCCGGCTGCTCAAGGAAGTGGACGTCCCCATGATGCTGGTGCGCAAGACCCAATGGCAGGTGGGAGGGAAAGTAGCGGGGACGTTCCGCTTCCAGTATCAAGCCC
>NZ_JABUZD010000008.1:0-15270 GCF_014897875.1 Halomonas sp. 3A7M | reverse complement strand
CTGAAAGCCGCATCATGGCGCGGGTTTTCATGCATTTTCCCTGCTAATTTAGGTGGTCTACCAGCTATGCAATACGAAAAACTCGCCATTCCCGATGTGGTGTTAATTACTCCCCAGGTCTTCGGCGATGAACGTGGTTTCTTCATGGAAACGTTTCGCCAAAGCGAATTCGAAGCCCACTGTGGTCACCACACCTTTGTGCAGGACAACCACAGCAAATCTGCTCACGGAATCCTGCGCGGCCTGCATTATCAGCACCAGCAGCCACAGGGTAAATTAGTGCGTGTCACCCAAGGAGAAGTGTTCGATATAGCAGTGGATATGCGCCAAAGCTCGCCGACCTTCGGCCAATGGGTGGGGGCAACCCTGAATGAACAGAATAAGCAAATGCTATGGGTACCACCTGGCTTTGCCCACGGCTTTTATGTCACCAGTGAAGAAGCTGAGTTTCAGTACAAATGCACCGACTACTACGCCCCAGGGGATGAAGTGTCGCTGCGTTGGGACGACCCCACACTTAATATTCAATGGCCCCTGGTAAACAGCCAACCGCCTGTGCTGTCAGCCAAAGATCAGCACGGCGTAAGTTTGCTAAACGCCCCTCGTTTTAATTAAAATTAATGAACACAAAAGAAGTGAATGGAGCTGCCCACACCATGTCCTTAGTCGTGTACGTAGGAACCGATAAATTCAAGGTCGAATCAAATGCCGACGTGCGCGAGCAGAATGCGACTGAACTAACACTAAGCGATATCGCAACTGGGCACCCCAGCGAAGCTGAAAATCAAACGTTGCTGGTTGATGCCTTTGATGAAAGCGCCGTATCAGCGCTAGAACACTGGCTGAAAATAGATACGACGCGTGAATGCGTTATTGCGTGGCCGCATCCAGCAGCGTGGCTGGCTGCAAACTTGCAAAACGCCAGCCGCCCAAAAGAAGCTCTATGGCAATGGAGCCACCAAGCAGATCTCATTCTCAAGCTATATAAAACAAAACGTCGCCAAGTATCGCTACATGGTTATGTGCCAGGAGCGCCTATTAGCGAAGCGCTTCCAGAAGCAGCTAGCCTTACGCTTGAGTATATTGCGCCGCTATATCGCTTAATGGCGACACAGCTTGTCCAAGAAAATAGCCTGCTTCAGCAAGCTCATAACTACCTGAAAGCCAGTAGTGCAAGTGCCTCCTCTTGGCAAATGCCAGTAGTGCAAGCGGTAGAACAAAGCCTGCACTACTTGAGTAATGAGCATCAACAGCAGCAAGCGCAGGTAAAAGAGCTACAAGCTGTAAAAACCGAGCTATCAAATTTACAAGAACACAGTAGCCAATTAACGCAACAATTAGCAGAGCTTAACCAAGAACACAGTAGTGAAAAGGCCAAAAGCAAAGCGAAGCAGCAGCAGGTAGAAGAAGTTAGCCAGCGCCTGTCGGAAAAAAATGCCCAGCTTCTAGAAACAGAAAAAGCCAACGAAAAACTTGAAAAAGCGCTAAAAGAGAGCCAGCAAGGCAGAGAGGCAGCACAAACCGCCTTGGAAAAAGAGCAGGCAAGCGTAACCAAGCTGAGGCAAGAGCAGGCTAGCCTACAAAAGCATGCCCACAGCATTGAAAAAGAAAATGCCGCGCTGTTAGAGCAGTTAACCAAGGTGCAGCAGGCACTTGAAGAGCGAACGCTTGAACATCAACAAAAGCACGCAAAGCTAGAACAAGAGCAAGCCCGCCTTCAAGATCATGCACACAGCGTTGAAACAGAAAATGCCGCGCTGTTAGAGCAGCTAATGAAAGTGCAAGAAGCGCTTGAAGAAAGTCTACTCAAAAACCAGAGCCAAGAAGAAGAGCTTAATGAAAAAACAGTTAAGCTAAACTGGCTCAGGAAAAAAACTAAAAAACAAGAAGAGCAGCTGGATGAACAACAGCAATCCATCGGCCAACTGCAAAAGGACGTAAAAGAAAAAGAGCAGCAAGCGCAAAAACTTAAAAAAAGCATCACCCAGCTAGAAACAGCCGCAGCAGCCACTGCCGAACAGCACCAAGTGGCGCTTCGCAATGCCGCTGAAACAGCCAAGCAAAAAGAGAAGCAGCTAATCGAAAAAGCGGAGCAAGTGGCTAAACAGCAGGAAGAGTTCAAAAGACAGACTGAAAAGCAGCAAAAAGAGTTACAAAAAAGGCTGGAAACAGCACTTAAAGAGCGCACGCAACTCGGTCAAGAAAAAGACCAACTCAAGCAACAGCTAACTGCCTCCCAAGAAGCACTTGCCCAAGAAGCTAGCGAAAAAGCCGCAAGCCAGCTGGCTAACCAAGAATTAGCGGAACAAATAGCATCAGTTGAAAAGCAAGCCAGCCAGCTGCGTAAGCAGCTAAACGATCTAGCGTCAGAAAAAACGCTGCTAACGGAACAACTGCACAGCACTCAAGAAGCACTTAGCCAACAAATCAAAGAAAAAGAAAATACCTTAAAAGCCAGTGCAAACCTTAAAAAGCAGCTTACGGCAGCAGAAAAAGCAGCTACACAGCAGCAACGTGTGTTAGATCAGGAAAACACAGAAAAATCGCTGATTGTAGGTCAGCTACATGAAACACAAGAGCAACTAGTTAAAACTAGTAAGAACAGTGAGCATTACAAGAAACAAGCGGAAACCCGCCAAAAAACCATTAATGTGCTTAAGCAGCAGCATCAGCTAGAGCGCCACCAATATGAAAGCGTAGTGCAATGGTTGCGGGTAAGCGGGCACCGTAACGCTGCCGCAGCCTACCGCTATAGCCGTCCGTTTAAGCGTGCGTTACCGCAACAAATTGCGGCCATTAATGAAAGCCCCTTCTTTGATGCCCAGTGGTACTGTGAGCAGTACCCTGATGTAAAAACCTCAGGAATTGCCCCAGCCGAACACTTTCTGAAGTTTGGCGCCATTGAGGGTCGAAACCCAAGCGATAAGTTCGACACCTATTTCTACCTAAGTGAATATCCCGATGTTGCAGAATCAGGGCAAAATCCGTTACTTCACTATGTGCGCCATGGCCAGTTTGAAGAACGGTTGCCTGCTAGGCCGCAGCAACAGCTTCCTGCCCCAGCTACACAATAATGCGTACGCCGCATAACGTTAGTGACACCAGCGCGACTTTAGGCTCAAGCAAATAAAAGCGACCGACACATGCTCAGTACCCACGCGAATATTCTGTACATCGGCCCCCTTAGGCCAGAAACGCTAGCGTTATTAGAAAGTATCTCTACAGAAAAGGCTCTGTTTGTCACGCCTACCCAACAAGAAGCGCAGTGGCAAGAAGTGCAAGCGGCTATTCCCAGCGCAGCACAGCAAATAGCCAAGTTAGCGGAAGCGAGCGGCGAGCTACCTTATTACGAGTTTAATTTACCGGAATTTAATGCAAGTCAGCCAGCCTCGGGTCTTTATACGCTTTACCCTGGGCTTGAGCTTATTGAAAGTGACACGCAAGCACTAAAAAGTGTTGCAGGGTTACTAGAAGAGATTGGAAGCCAAGCAGTCGATATGCTGGTAGTGGAGCAGCCAGAGCTTGTATGGCCAACGTTACAAGCCTTAGCCGGTAGCCAGCATGATCAGCAAATGAATCAGCTCTGGCTACGGGTAGGTAGCGTGCCGCTTTATCAAGATACGCCAGAAGTGGCAGAAATCCTCAGCTGGTGCGAACAGCACGGGTTTGAGCTACAGGCTCGCAATGAAGAAGACCCAGACCTACCCCTGTTACAGCTTACCCGCCACGCTTACTACTACCGCTGGAAGGAAGAAGCGAAGCGAAGTGCCAAGTTAGCAAAACAGCTAAAAACAGCCCAGCAAGAATCAGAAAAACAGCAAGCCCAGCAAGAAAAAGAGCAGATAGAGCAAGCTAAAAAGCATGAACAGCAACAGGCTGACTATCAAAAACATTTGAAAGATAGCGAAGAACAGCTGCGTCAACAACAGGTTAAGTATGAACAATTGCAACAACAAAATAAGAAGCTACAGCAGCAGCTAACAGAGCAACAAGCTGAAGTAGAAGCGTTGCAAGCAACGCTTGAAAAGCAGCAGGCGATAGCAGCTTCAGTGACTGCTTTACATCAAGCATTAGATAATAAATTTGAAGAACATCAAGCGTACCTTAAAAAGACCGTTAATGCGCTGGGGCAGCATATCACCCGGTGTACACAAGACAAGTAATGACTACTAACTATTAGCGATCGAGACATAGCCACCATGGATGTGACCACCAGCATTGTCGCTAGCGCCTCAAAGCACTACCGCGAAGGTAATTATCGCGAAGCGCTAACGTTCTACCAAAAAGCGGCCGCGACCTACGGTAGTGCGCTTTTTAAAACTAATATTATGCTTTGCGAACAACGCCTAAAAACCAGCAGCACTAAAGAACCAGCGTTGCCAGGTTCGCCAGCAGAGTCGCGTCAGCTAAGCGAAACACAGTATTTGCTAGAGCATTACTACCAGCGCTGCCAAGAACTCGAATACCAATTGCTCGAAAACGTCGCACAATAGGCAAGGAAAAGGGAAGTTATGAAAGTTTTAACGGTATTTGGTACACGCCCTGAAGCCATTAAAATGGCGCCGCTGGCGTTACAGCTTGCAACAGACAAGCGCTTTGAAGCCAAGGTTTGTGTGACTGCCCAGCACCGTGAGATGTTGGATCAAGTCTTGGATCTTTTCGAGCTAACGCCCGATTACGACCTTAATATTATGAAGCCTGGTCAGGACCTCAACGATGTCACCTGCGGGATACTTCAGGGGCTGAAACCCGTATTGGAAGACTTCAAACCAGACATAGTGCTGGTTCACGGTGATACGGCTACCACTTTTGCCACCACCCTTGCCTGCTATTATCAGCAAATCCCGGTTGGTCACGTAGAGGCAGGCCTGCGCACCGGTAATTTGTACTCCCCTTGGCCTGAAGAGGGTAACCGTAAGTTAACTGGAGCTCTGGCCGCCGTGCATTTTGCTCCTACGTCTACTTCACAGAAAAATTTACTTAATGAAGGCGTAGGCCCAGCCGATATCCACGTGACTGGCAACACGGTAATTGATGCACTGTTAGAGGTAGTTGAAAAACTGGAAGCTAATCCAGCGCTTGCAGAAGAACAAGCAAAACGTTTTCCAATGCTAGATGCCAACAAGAAGTTGATATTAGTTACCGGCCATCGCCGGGAAAGCTTTGGCGGTGGCTTCGAGCGCATCTGCCAAGCTTTAGCAGATACCGCCAAAGCCTTCCCAGAAACACAAATTCTTTACCCCGTGCACCTTAACCCGAATGTACGCGAGCCGGTTA
Source organism: Halomonas sp. 3A7M (assembly GCF_014897875.1). Lineage (NCBI taxonomy): Bacteria > Pseudomonadati > Pseudomonadota > Gammaproteobacteria > Oceanospirillales > Halomonadaceae > Halomonas > Halomonas sp. 3A7M. The sequence goes on along the minus strand of NZ_JABUZD010000008.1, from coordinate 9,993 downwards.
ACCGCTTGTTGGCAGATGTTGAAAACGTTCACCTTATTGAGCCACAAGACTATCTGCCTTTTGTTTACCTAATGAACCAAGCGCATATCATTTTGACTGATTCCGGCGGTATTCAAGAAGAAGCACCGTCGTTAGGTAAGCCCGTATTGGTAATGCGTGACACCACGGAACGCCCAGAAGCCGTAGAAGCAGGCACCGTCAAACTAGTAGGCACTGACGCGACAACAATTACCAGTGCGCTGAAGGCTCTGTTGACCGATGAGCAGGCCTACAACGCCATGAGTTACGCCCACAACCCCTACGGCGACGGCAAAGCCTGTCAACGCATCCGCGACGTGCTAGCAAGCTCATAAGCTGACAACTTTTTTGCCACAGACGCTCACGGAAAACACGGACAAGGTCAAAAGCAACCTAAGAACTTAAAAGCTAAAAAGTATTTATGGTTTTGTCCGTGTCGTCCGTGAGGGTCCGTGGCTAATAAATTTTATCAAGGAATGAAACATGCAATTCGACACTATCTCTATGATTGGTTTGGGCTATATCGGCCTGCCTACCGCTGCGGTTTTCGCTTCACGTAAGAAAAAAGTAATTGGTGTGGATGTTAACCAACATGCCGTCGACACCATCAATAACGGCGACATCCATATTGTAGAACCAGAGCTAGACATGGTCGTGCATGCGGCTGTTACTGGAGGCTACCTGCGTGCAACCACCACGCCTGAACCGGCGGATGCCTTTATGGTGGCGGTGCCAACGCCGTTCCACACCGATGAAAACGGCCAAAATCACAAAGCGGATCTCAGCTATATAGAAGCAGCTGCAAAATCCATTGCCCCAGTACTGAAAGCGGGTAACTTGGTGGTGTTGGAATCGACCAGCCCTATCGGCGCAACAGAACAAATGGCCGCGTGGCTAGCCGAAGCGCGGCCCGATCTCACTTTCCCGCAAACCCACGGTGAAGCGTCGGATATTCGCATTGCCCACTGCCCAGAGCGTGTGTTGCCCGGCCATGTGATTCGCGAATTGGTAGAAAACGACCGGGTGATTGGCGGCATGACGCCGAAGTGTGCCGAAGCGGCTTGTGCGCTTTACCAAATTGTAGTGGAAGGGGAATGTGTTGCCACCACCGCCCGCACGGCAGAAATGGCCAAGCTCACTGAAAACAGCTTCCGTGATGTCAATATCGCTTTTGCCAATGAGCTTTCCACCATCTGTCATGAGCTAGATATTAACGTGTGGGAACTGATTGCCCTGGCTAACCGCCACCCGCGTGTCAATATTTTGACCCCTGGCGCTGGCGTAGGCGGCCACTGCATTGCGGTAGACCCCTGGTTTATTGTGGATGCCTGCCCAGAGCAAGCCAAAATTGTGCGTGCCGCCCGTGAAGTTAACGATGCCAAGCCCCTCTGGGTATTAGGCCGGGTAAAAGAGGCATTAGAGGTCTACCATCAGCAACACCCTGATGCCAAACGCAGTGATTTAACCGTGGCCTGTCTTGGTGTTGCCTTTAAGCCTGATATTGATGACCTGCGCGAGAGCCCCGCATTAGGCATTGCAGAGCAAGTTGCAACGCTTGGCTGCCATTTGCAAGTAGTAGAGCCCAATATTCAAACACTGCCCAAAACGCTTCAACAGCCTAACGTAACGCTTGTAACGTTAGAAGAAGCCCTTACTCAAGCAGATGTAGTGTGTGTCTTAGTGAACCATAAACCGTTTATCCAAAGCGTTGAGAAAGTACGCGAAAAAGCCAGCGTTATCGATGCTGTCGGCCTGCTAGGTTAAGCGTTTTGCGCGCGAGGGGTGAGGCAAACCCCTCGCTAGCCCGAAGGGCGTTTATTCCTCACCATTCACTATTCACCAACGGACACCCATGGACGAGCTGCTCTCATACGCTTCTACATTAGCGGAAAAACCAGCATACCCGATTAATGCGCCTATACAGGGAAGAATTGCCTACGTAGTTAGCCACGGCCAAACCTACGCCAGCAATGGGTATGCGATTAGAACGCAAGGAATAGCCCAAGCACTTAACCTGCATGGGTTTGAAACGCTATGTTTTGTGCGCCCTGGCAGGCCATGGGAGTTACATGCCAAGAGTAAGGTGGCGCCAGAATCCACCATTGAAGGCGTACGTTATATTCATACCCGCTGGCAAAACGATAAAGCACCAGTAGGTAATAAAGAGCGCCTAGAAGCGAACGTAAAAAAGTACGTTGAACACTTTAAAGTATACCGCCCAAGCGCGGTGCTAGCGGCTTCTAACCATGCGGTAGGGCTACCCGCCTGGATTGCTGCGAAGCACTTGGGGCTACCCTTTTACAATGAAGTGCGTGGCTTCTGGGAGCTTTCACGGGCAGCCCGCGAAGCGGAGTATAAAAATACCGCTGCCTTTAAGCTAGAAGCTGAACGGGATGCGTTCGTTGCTAAACAGGCGCAAACCGTATTCACGCTTAGCAAGCCCATGAAAGATGAGCTAGTGAAGCGCGGTATTAAAGCGAGCAACATTGCGCTAGTGCCTAATGGCGTCAGTCAACTACCGAATATTAAGCCAGTAAGCCCAGCACTCAAGAAAAAACTGGGAATTACAGATGACGAAAAAGTCATCGGCTATATTGGCAGCTTTAGCGCCTATGAAGGGTTAGAGGTGCTACTCGATGCCTGTACCCAGCTAGTCGCAGCAGGAGAAAAACTAAAACTACTGTTAGTAGGTGATGATCAGCCTATTACTACCGTAGTAAGCGACAGTAATGAACAAGATAGTAATGAACAAGTAGGAAAAGCAGAACAAGCGCCATGGCTAATTCAAGTAGGCCGCGTACCCCATGATCAAGTGGCAGACTATTACGCCCTGCTTGATAGCGTAGTAATACCACGCAAGCCCTTAGCGGTATGCAAACTTGTACCGCCTATGAAGGCCGCCGAGGCCCTGGCCCATGGCAAGCGTCTAGTGGTATCTGACGTGGCACCGTTGGCCGAGTATGCTGATAAATACGAAGGCGTAGTGAGCTTCAAGACTGGGGGTGCCGCAAGCTTGGCCACAGCCCTTCAGAGGTCACTGAAGCTGCCGGCGCCCAAGCCGAGTACCGAGCTGCTGTTCTCCGCGCATACCGAGCCGATGGTCAAGGCGCTGAAGAGGGAGGGGAGTGCTGCGGGTCAGAAGGCGATGGTTGAGGCGCAAGCCAAGACTGCCAAGAAGTCGGCTGTTGAGACGCAAGCTGGGCCGGTAGCGCCGAGGAAGCAGATAGCAGCTACAGAGCCTAAAGCCCCTGCAGCGAATCAGCTACCCGCTGTTGCTACACAGAAAAAGCTTAAGAAAGTACCCGTAGGTTTCAAAGCCATCTCGATAATGGATGAAATCTCGGAAGAGTGCTGGAAGCATGAGTTCAAAAGCTTCCGAATCGACAGGAAAAATTATAAAAATCAAGTCGGTCACTCGACTGCCACGTTTGCCTTCCTGGAAAGCTGCTGGAAGGGCAATGGCGGAGCTTGGGAGTATGCCTTTACGTCGCCTGGTTTGAAGCATGCCAATGCCCAGGCACTGCTGGATCTGATTCCCCGCCTAAAGAAAAGAAAAATGCCTGTGGTCTTCTGGAACAAAGAAGACCCAATGCACTATGACCGCTACCTGCCGATTGCCAAGCAAGCGGATATTATTTTTACAACCGATTCAAACAAGGTGTCGGACTATCAGCGTGACGTGCCAGAGGCAGACGTGTACGCAGTACCCTTTGCGGCCCAGCAAAAAATCTGCAACCCATCTGATCGATTCCGTAAAGAGGCAGAGTCTGTTTGCTTTGCTGGCTCTTATTACAGTGTGGGGCATGACGAGCGTAAGCGGCAGATGCACGCCTTGCTTCCCTCAATAATAGAGTTCAAAGGGGCGATTTACGACAGGTTCTCGAAACTCGGTAATGATCGATACAAGTTCCCTGACCAATTCCAGCCGTTTATTCGTGATGCGGTGCCGTTTAATGAGGTAGTCAAACTCTACAAGCAGTTCAAGGTGTTCTTGAATGTAAACACTATCGTCGATTCGCCGACGATGATGTCTCGGCGCGTCTATGAGCTGCTGGCGTGTGGTACCCCCGTGGTTTCTACGCCCTCCAAGGCAATAGAAGAGCAATTCTCAGGCATCGTCCATATGGCGAATGATGCCCAGGAGGCCAATAAGATTATCGAGAAGCTACTGACGGATGAGCATTACTGGGAGAAGACTTCCCACCTTGGGTATCGTGAGGTGATGACCAAGCACACCTACACGCACCGCCTGCAGTCGATCAAGCAGGCACTTGGCTATGAAGCGGGTGAAAACAAGCCGCTTGTCAGCATTATTACCTGTACACGCCGTCCGAATATGATCGATCGTATTGTCGAGAATATGACGAGGCAGAATCATCCCAATTGCGAATTGATTTTGATGCTGCAAGACTTTAGCGACGCGCAGCGAAATGAGCTCCTAGATAAGCTGAAGTCAAAGCCATCCAACCTGAAGCGCGTTGAGGTAATCGTAAACGATAGTCAAGACATTACCCTTGGCGAGCGTTTCAACCATGCTGCGACACACGCCAAAGGCGAATATATTGCCAAAATGGATGATGATGATTTCTATTTTGAGTATTACCTCTCTGACATGCTGATTCCCTTTACCTTTGGCGACTATGGGATGGTGGGTAAAAAAGAGCTATTCATGTATCTTTCAGGCTCTAATAAGCTGATAAAGCGATTCCCTGGCATGAAGCACCGTGTCGTGGATTTTGTTGCTGGCCCCACCTTTTTGGTCAAGAAGAAAGTGTTTGATCAGGTTAAGTTCGAGTCGCGCAATACGGGTGAAGACAGCACCTTTATTAAGAATATTCAGGCGGCTGGACACAAGATTTATGCGGCTGATCCTTTCAATTTTATTCAGTTTAGAGCAGACCCAAGTAAGCATACTTGGGGGGTTTCGGATGAAGAGATATTGTCTGGAAAGCAAACCCAGGTAGTGGCTGATTGCTTAGAATACAGTGTCTGTGATTTTTAAATACGATAGGTTTTAATTTTTTAGTAGCGATATTTTTCCGTGCAGGTTTATTGTATTACAGTAAAAAATACTTGGTGGTTTTTGTGTCTCGCATAAAGCCATGCGGTCGTTTTTTATAAATTGATATGCTCTTCAGGTATTTAGTCAATGGATAAGATATGTATTTTAGGCGATAGTCATACAGTTTATTTTAGTTACGGGGTGAGAAATGGTCTCTATTACCCTTTCGAAGTTGATGTTTGTACAGTTTCCGCTGCTACTGCAGCTGGATTACGTAACGATGATTCTTTCACTCAGGCAGCCGTGAGATTCAAAGAATTTTTGAGAGATAAAGAAAAGACTTCTCTGATATTGTTTCAGCTGGGTGAGGTTGACTGTGGTATTTTAGTTTGGTTGCGATCCAAAAAATATGGAACCTCTCTAAATGAGGAGATGGATAAATCAATAAGCGCTTATGTTGATTTTGTGCAAGAGTTGCAAGCAGAAGGTTTTTCTAATATAGGAATTACTTCGCCTACTTTGCCTACAATTAACGACAAAGATCATGCAGGTGTAGTTATTTCTGAGCGTCGCAAAAAAGTTTCTGCAAGCCAGCATGAAAGAACTGAAACAACTTTGATTTTTAGTGAGAAGCTAAAGGAGAGATTTGAGAGATTAGGGGTTTTTTATATTGATGCAAGCTCAGGATTTATTGATGAAGTTGGTCGCCTTTGTAATGTTAAGTTTAGAAACAAAAATGCAAAAGACCACCATATGGATAATGAGCTTGCTAGTGTCGTTTGGGCAACTCGAGTGAGAGGTGTTGCTAAAAGTATTTTTAATAAATGTCCGCCTTATAGTTTTAAAGGCGTCGCTTTAAAAGATACATATTTAAAAAAACTGCCAATGCATTCTCGTAATTTAAGCGATGAATCTAAGTTGTTCATCCCAAAAGGTAGTTTAATAAGTTTTAATAATTATGATTCAAATAAATTTTCTTTTTTTGAGTCGGTATGTATTGAAGGTTCCCCAGTTGATGAAGGTTTCAATTTTATCTATCCGCCACACTGGAACCTTAGCAAGCCTGCAAACAATGCTTCTATAGGTCATTCTCTCAATCTATGACATCTTGGCTAGGGTGATTATGCATGGACTTTGTGTTTTGAATGCACGAGATGCTTTTTAAAAGGTCTACGTTTTGTTTCTGGGAATTTTATAAATCTTGAGAAAAGGGTGTATGATGAAGGTTTTGCCATATAGAATGTTTTGTCCCGTTAGAAATTTGGGTGACGCAATAACCCCATTTTTGATAAAAAAGATTTCTGGCGCTGAGCCCTACTTCACAGGTGCTGAGAAGCATCTGCTGGGAGTTGGAAGTATATTTTTCTTGATAAATAAAAATAGTTTTATTTGGGGCTCTGGCCTTCTAAAACCAGATCACAAATTGATCGAAATTCCGACGTCCCATTTCAAAGCAGTTCGGGGTGAACTTACACGAAAGTATTTGTTAGATCATGGGCACGATGTCGGTCATATACCGGTAGGTGATCCTGGCTATCTAATGAAAAAACATTATCAGCAGCGAAAGTTGGAGAAAAAATTCAAAGCATGTGTTATTCCGCATTATGCCTTTTACGATCTAGAAGTTTTTGATAAATTCAGGGGGCGAGAGGATATATGCTATTTTAATATGATGACTAACAATGTTGATAGTTTAGATCAGATGCTTCAGTCTGAGGTGGTTATATCGCAGAGTTTGCATGGTTTGATTTTTGCTGAAGCCTTTGGAATACCCAGTGTTTGGATATCGAGTAGGTTTGATGATGCATGGAAGTTCAAGTTTCTTGATTGGTATTCCACGACCTATGAACCAAGGTCAGAGCCGTTGCCTTTAGACACTTCGCTAGATCAGTTGCTGGCTAATGCTAGGATGAGCCATTCCTCTATAGATGCTGAAGATCTTGAACAAGCTTTTCCAAAAGATGAGTTGGTCATGGAGTTAGATTATGACCTAGTCCCCTATGAAAATTGCGTTGAACATAATGCGGTTACTCTTCCGCTTCGGTTTGATTATCAGCTAAAAGACTATAGGAGTTTGGACGATAGAGATATTTCGAACATCGGAAAGCTTCTGCGTGAAGCGTATCTTGAAAAAGCAATAGGGTACTCTGCACCACCTTACTTTTTAGTAGGAAACGGCGTGGAAAATTTAAGTCTCTCTGAAATCGAGAAAATCTCAAAGCTCATGGATGTGAAGTCGAATTTTTATTTTGCAAGTGTTGTGAGAGGTGTCTCGCCCCCGAAGGATGAGATTGTCCACACTATCAATGGGCTTAAAGTTGGAAAGAATAATTACTTGGGCGATATTTTCTTTGTTAGACCTGGTCGGCACGTGAGCTTAAAGAATAGTTTTTTAACTATCTACCTTTAGGGTTTTTTGAAAAAAACCTCATCAGCCTATTCTCACTTACCATGCCTCTTGTTTCGCTAAGAGCTTCCTGGTCTTTAAGGGTTTTTGTTTATTGTAGGTTTGGGTTGGTTAAATAAAAGCTAGCGACTAGCACTAGAATTTCTACTTGAAAACTTCGCCTGAATATGTGAGATTCCTGAGCAAACCTCGGTGTACACGAAAAGATTCAGTTTTCCCAATTAAATAGAAGTCGGGGCTAAAGTAATCCAGCTCTATTTCTTAGTAATATTTTTAATTTTCCGGAAAGGTTAATGTAAATGAAAAAGCATAACTTTGTAACGATTATATATAGCGTGCTCACTAAAACGTCAGCTTGGAAGATTGGTAAAGAGATATCTTTTGAGGAGTATAGAGAGAAGCTATTTGATCCGGGAAGACTAAAAAAGCGTGAGGAAATATTTGAGAGAATAACTCTTCCTTCCTTGTCGTCTTTCAGCAAAAATTCCACTGTTCTTATTTTTGTTTCAACTGAGCTTCCTGCTGTTTTCAAACAGCGTCTGCTAAAGCTTATAGAGCCATATGACTATATAAAATTAGTTGATGTTGATGTTGATGAGCATGTTTTTATAAAAGTCGGCTCGACTGTGAAAAGTGAGCTTGAAAAAATGGGGGAGGATGTTTTATATAGCACTATCAGACTAGATGATGACGATGCAGTTTCGAAAAAATTCATGAAAAATTTTGAGCCCTATTTAGATCATAGGTTTGTTGGTGTTTGTATTACTTTCTCTTATGGAGTTGGTTTGATATTTGACAACGAGAAAATAGCAAGTGCGCATTTGAAGAAGGCGCCGAAAATAGCTATTGGCCTCGCTTGGATTAATAAGTTTAACTCTAAAGAGGGCTCTTTCGAGAGCAAGTATATCTCCGTATATAATCTTGGAAATCACATAAATGTAGAAGAGAGAGTGCCAACTTTTATAGATCCAAGGGAGATTTCTTGGGCTAGATCTATACATAATACGTCAGACATATATAGCTCACATCTAGTGAATACATATAAATCTCAGCCGGAAATAGAGATATCTTCATTAAGCAAGTATTTTGATATTAAGGTTTAACGATTTTTCGCTTTACTTAGCTTGTGGAGGCGGTGGTGTTTTTCTCGAGCTCCGTGGAGTTAATGCGCGCTTGTTAGATGATGCTGTGTGGCTTGGCCTGTTATTCTTAGTAGCTGTTATAACCTGCGAATGAGAGTAAAGTTCCGAGCCTCCAGTACGTTGCTACCCTGACTCTTGAAGAGCTCCACTCGCCCAAAACCAATAATGAGAATGCCGTGGAAACCCTTTCGAACGAGCTGAAAGCGCTGGAGAACACGCTGCTACAAGCGAGCAAGGATAGTGCGGGCAAGGTCACTAGAGATCTAGTAATCGTCCAGAACCGCCTTTACGCCCAGCTGGAAAGCCTCTCCTGGTTGCAGCGCCGCTTGAAGATCAAGGGCCAGCTGCCCCCGCTGCGGGGCTGGGCGACCTCGCCCGACGTATTGCTGCGCCTGCATGCGCACATCATGGCGACTCGCCCTCGGGTCATCGTCGAGTTCGGCAGCGGCGCTTCTACCTTGGTGATTGCCGATGCCCTGCGCCAGAACGGCGTCGGCAAGCTGATCTCCATCGAGCATAGCGACCACTACGGTGCCCAGACCCTCAGCACGCTCCAGGCGGAGCGCCTGGAAGACTGGGTTGATCTGCGGATCGGTGACCTGGAAGCCTGGGAAGGCGAACACCTGAACCCCGAGGATGCCGAGAAGCCCTCACGCTGGTACCCGGTCTCGTTGTTGGAAAGCATCGATAACGTTGATCTGCTATGGGTGGATGGCCCGCCTGGAGCGACCTGCCTGTTCAGCCGCTACCCGGCGCTGCCAGCGCTGGCCGACAAGCTCTCGTCGAAGGCCGAGGTGTGGATGGATGACACTATCCGCCAGGAAGAGAAGGATATCTGCGAACGCTGGGCCAAGGACCATGGCTTTGAGCTGGAATACTACCCGCTGGAGAAGGGGCTGGGTCGGTTGACCCGGCCTGGTGCGCAGGCAGTTGCCCCGGCACCGATGCCACAGACAGCGGTGGCGGTGAGTGACGGTGATGCTGCCCATCCCGAACGGGCGTTGGGGCTGGATTTCTCCCTGCCGGAAGAGCAGGGCAAGGACAAGGGCTGAGACGGTGGCGGCTTGCGGTGTGGGCCTGGCAGCCCTGTTACGTAGCGCGATAGTATCTCCTTGGTTTTCACGGTGGCCCCTGCGCGTCGGCGCTCGGGCCATCGTCGTTTTATGCCGTCGTGGATCGAGGTGACCCGTAGGTGCGTGAGAGTGATGATTCGTTGAGCGCTTCCCCCTGGTTCGATGCCGACTGGTACCGGACGACGTATCCCGATGTGGCGCTCTCCGGGCTGACGCCGGAGGCGCACTACCTGCGCGTGGGGGAGCGTCTCGGGCGGCGACCTTGTCCGAGCTTCGACCCACGTTGGTACCTGGCCGAGTATCCGGACAGGGAAAATGCATGAAAACCCGCGCCATGATGCGGCTTTCAGC
>NZ_JABUZD010000096.1:0-4764 GCF_014897875.1 Halomonas sp. 3A7M | reverse complement strand
GCGACGATATTGGCTGGATGAAATCTTTCATGCGTTTGCCCTGCTAGCCCCATGGCGATAAACAGCGTCATCACTACTTGTTCGATAGCGCCTGAAACGAATACTGACGCATCATAGTTAAGGCTGAGTGACATCCCCTCCGGCAAGGTGCCTTGAAGCCGGTCAAGTTCTTGTCGAACGGCTTCCGATAGCTCCACTACGTTAGCCGTTGATTGCATGATCATGCCTAGTCCCACCATCGGGACGCCATTGGCACGAAACACAGATCGGTCCTCTACTGAGCCTATCTCGACACGCGCTACATCGCCCAGACGTACTAGATAACCGTTACTGCCTTCGATTAAAGCAATCTGCTTAAAATCATCAGCGGTCGCGAAGCTGCGCGGCAAACGAACAATAAATTGGCGATCTTCGGACTCAATTGAGCCCGCTGGCAACTCAACATTTTCAGCACGTAGAGCATCCTCAATATCACCAACAGTTAGCCCCCGTGCGGCGAGTGCATTGCGGTCCAGCCAAACTCGCATCGCGTAATCACGTCCACCACCTACGCGCACCCTTGCCACGCCGGGTTGTACCGAAAGGCTGTCTACCAGAAAGCGATTGGCATAATCGGTCAGTTCGGTGATCGAGTAATCCGCACCAGAGAGACTTAGCCACACGACAATAGTCTCGCTACTGTCGGCTTTAGTGACCTCAGGATTATCGGCATCATCTGGAAGGTTGCGCAGTGCTCCTGAAATACGATCGCGGATATCGTTGGCGGCAGCATTGATATCCATGGTGATGGCGAACTCGATTTCCACTCGCGAACGACCATCCTCACTTTGCGAGGTAATTAACTCAATGCCTTCCACGCCGGCGATACGGTCTTCGAGCACTTGGGTAATACGTGTCTCTACAACGCTTGCAGATGCGCCAGGGTAGCGGGTATCAATACTAACAATAGGAGGATCAACCGTTGGGTATTCTTGCAGGGGCAGCCGGTTGAGTGCCAGTAAACCAAACGCGATAATCAGCGTGGCAATCACCATCGCCAGCACGGGCCGCTGAACTGAAATGTCGGATAAACGCATTAGCGATCAGCCTCCAGTAGCGTGCGAATATCCGTCTCTTCATCAGCGATACCTAGCAGCCTGACTTGCTGGCCATCTCGCGCGAGTTGTAATCCGTGAATCACGATTAGGTCGCCCGCACTGATACCCTCCAGCACCTCTACTTCACCGCTTCGTCGTTCGCCAATGATGACTTCTCGCCGCTCTAATCGAGAGGTGTCGTCCTGCTGGTTGATCAGCATCACAAAGTGGCGGTTGCCACTGGGTTCGATCGCTGCTTCAGGAAGTACCAGGGTGTTGCGGACTCGTTGCTGAACCACGACCTCCATTAACATCCCAGGCCGCAGACGCAGCCCAGGGTTTACCATTTCAGCGCGAACGTTAACACTGCGGGTGATAGGGTCTATGCGGGTGCCAATGCTAGAGATTTCACCGCTGAAGAGCTCGTCAGGGAATGCCGCTGTAGTAGCACTCAGCTTTAGGCCGTTGGATAAACGCCCTAAAAATACTTCAGGTACGGTAAAGTCGAGCTTCATGACATCTAGCTTATCAAGAGTGACAAGCTCCATGCCGGGCGTCACTAATGCACCGATACTGACGTTACGAAAGCCAACTCGCCCGCTAAAAGGGGCATGTAAGCGATAATTTGACAGCCTAGCTTCTAACGCTTGTGCGTCAGCCTGTGATTGGCGTAAACGAGCCTGGGTGTCTTCTACATCAGCCCGCGGGGCGAGGTTGCGTTGTTGCAACTGGGTGGCTCGGCCTAGCGCATTGCGACGTTCATCATTGAGGGCTTGCGCAGCCCTTAGCTGAGCCTGTTCTTCAGCATCTTCTAAACGAATTAACAGCCTTCCGCGCTCTACTTGTTCGCCATCTTCAAAATTGATCTCGGCAATCGTATCGGTCACCGTGGCAGAAAGTGTCACGCTTTCATCTGCACTCAGTGTCCCTAATGCTTCAAGCGGATCAGACCAAGTCGTTATGGCGGCGTAGTGCCCAATAACCGGAGGGGGAGACTGTGCCAACAGCGGACTAGCCCATATCAGGGTAAACAACCAGAAGAGAAAGATACGTTTACAAACAAGCATGAGCGTCTCAGTGTTATCAAAATGCCTAGTAATACCACTTAGGGGATCACCGTGTTAGAGGGTGAAGTGTCTACAGTGATATTTTGTTAAATAGATGTACGTTTTTTGTACATGTAATTTTTAATGTACAGTAATTTTGAGCTATTTACCTGTTAAAATGCCTCTCATTTTTTCACCCTGGGAGCCTAATTTTATGGTCTACGACGTCGTCGTCATTGGTGCAGGAGCCGCTGGTTTAATGTGTGCGGCTCAAGCGGGTTACGCGGGGCGTCGTGTACTGTTAGTGGACCATGCCAACAAGGCGGGCAAGAAAATATTGATGTCGGGAGGAGGGCGCTGCAATTTTACCAATCTTGCGACTACGCCTCAGAATTTTTACTCGGAAAATCCGTATTTTTGTATTTCTGCGCTAAAGCGTTACCGTCCAGAGCATTTTGTGTCGTTGATAGAGCGGCATGGTGTTGAGTATGTGGAAAAAGCCCCAGGCCAGCTCTTTTGTGCGAGCTCCGCTAAAGACATTGTTAGCGTCTTACTCACCGAGTGTGAATGGGCCGGCGTCGAGGTGTCGCTCAGCACGTCAATTTCTAGGCTGGAGCGAATGGGGGATAGCATGCGCTTAGCCACGTCGTTGGGAAGCATAGACGCGGGTACGGTAGTGATTGCGACGGGAGGACTTTCGATACCCACGATGGGGGCGACAGGGTTTGGTTATGACATTGCCCGTCAGTTTGGCTTAGATGTTCTGCCTACCCGCCCAGGCTTGGTGCCGTTTACCTTGAGCGATAGTTGGAAAGAGCGCGCAGCAGCACTTTCTGGGGTTAGTGTGCCATGCGAGGTGAGCTGCAATGGGAGACGCTTTAAAGAGCCAATGCTATTTACTCATCGTGGCCTGTCAGGCCCGTCGATGCTGCAAATTTCCAGCGTTTGGCAACCTGGTGACACGATCACTATTGATTTACTGCCAAGTGAACAGGCTGCTGACGTATTACGTCATGCACGTCATGCGACTCCTAAGCGTCAGCTGTCCACTTGGCTGGGAGAGCGTTTTCCAAAGCGCTTTGCCCAAGCGTTGCTAGAGTGGTACCCAGACGCCAATCTTACCAGCCCTCTGGCAGAGTACAGTAATGATGCGCTTGATCATTGGGCTCAGCGGCTAAACCAGTGGCAGTTAAAACCGTCAGGTACAGAAGGGTGGCGAACTTCTGAGGTAACGATGGGCGGGGTAAGTACGGAAGCGATTTCATCAAAAACATTTGCAGTGAAAGACCTACCGCAGCTTAGGCTTATCGGTGAAGTGCTAGATGTGACGGGGGAATTGGGGGGGTACAACTTTCAGTGGGCTTGGGCAAGTGGTGTTGCTTGCGGGCAGGCATGCTGATGAGTCTAAAGAACTGGGCCGTAAACACGTAGAGCATTCAAAATTAGCGTTTATAAAAACGGCCCAGCGACGTTCTCAGAAAATATCGCTAGTGACTTACTAACTAGCCACTTTTGCTAGCAGCTTCAGTTTTCGTATCAGCATGTAGCTAGCCAGTGCTTTTCTGCCAACTGCCATTGCACCACCTGGATGGCGCAAAATACGCAAGGCGGCGACGCCACCAATCACATACAAAGGTATTTTAAGGCTGCGCCAGTTCTTGTCTAGCGGTGAGGCTGCCTTGGTAAGCGTATCGCTATCAACTAATATATCGATACGCTGTTGCTCTAATTCCGCTAACAAGGCGGCTTTGCGTTCCGCTCGGCTGGGAGGCTTATTGACGGTGTTGGGTTGAGTCATCCTCATTCACCTCCAACAAGGCTCGGTCAGCGGAGAGTTGCTTAAGCGTTTCTTTTAACAGCGTATGTTGCTTGGCTTGCCGAATAGCGATAACCGCTAGTAAAAAACTTAAGGCAATAAGAACGCCTGCACTCACGCCAATCGCAGTCAGCCGATAAGTGTCCCAAAACAGTACGACTACCAGCGCGGTAAGTGTCGCGACGCCTAACAACAGCAACAAAAGGCTGGCTCCTGCCAACAAAAGCAGGGTCAATAAACGAGCGCGCTCCTCTTCTAACTCTAAAACCGCCAAACGAAGCCGAGTCTCACCATTAGCGACTAATGATCTCAGCAGACGTTTGGCTGCAGAGAATACGCGTTGTGTTGGCCCTAAAGCCATTAGCGACGACCGAGAAGCATACCCACCACTAGACCAGCTGCGGCACCAATACCAATACTAGCCCAAGGGTTTTCGTGCACGTAACGATCGCAGCAATCAACTTGCTGAGACAGCGTTTCACGCGTGTCTTCGTAAAGTCGTTCACCGCGAGCTTCTAAGCGCGCTCGGGTGTCTTTCAGTCGTTTTTCTGCGCGCTCACGAAGGTCACGCATTTCGCCACTTGCATCTTTTGACGTGGCATTCATCAACTCTTCTACGGTTTCACTCAGGTGGCGGAGATCTTCCTTCAACTGGTCAGCACGAGCAGAGGTATCAGTATTACGTTTAGCCATGATGTCATCCTTTGACGAGTGAATATGAATAAGTGTCAACTCCAGCATAGCAGCCGTTAATCATAAGACAACCTTAGGTGCTATCGGTTCGTAAGCGTTCATTCCAAGGCGTTCTGCCACTCCGGTAAATTTC
>NZ_JABUZD010000091.1:0-838 GCF_014897875.1 Halomonas sp. 3A7M | reverse complement strand
TGACGTGAAGTAGGTCAACTACGTCGTAGGATGAACGCTTACGGTGCAGATAGTAAAGCATACATCGGGTGAGTTACCTTCAAAGTGCTTTGAGGCAAAGGCATTCACTTGCTATAGGTCGATTTTCATTGCAAGTGATATGACCTCACTGACAAAGTCCACTACTTACTGCGTGCCTTCATAGCTTGCCCAAGTAACACCGTATAGCGTGTACTGCGCCCACCGCCGGGAAGCTTGGAAAGGCAGCCTTTTTCCAGTAGCTCGGCCAAATCCCTCGTTGCGGTGGCTTTACTCACTTTGGCCAACGCTTGGTACTTACGAGCATTGATACCCTGCTCAAACTCCTCCCCCGCTTTATCCAACAAGCGGTTCAGCACTTTAATTTGCCGTTCGTTCAGCACGGTAGTGGCATGGCGCTGCCAGAAGGTGGTTTTCATTAACACACGGTCGATTCTTAACAGCGCCTGCTCGAGTGCCTCTTTCAGCGTGTCCAGAAACCACAACAACCACGGAGTAATATCGAGTCTGCCTTTCTGAGCGCTTTCGAGGTAATCATAGTAAGCGTGACGGCGCGCCATAATGGCCGCGCTCAAGGAATAGAACCGGACGGATTGACGCTCTGCTTGTGCAAGCGCCCGGTCGGTGACTGCACGAGTGACACGCCCATTACCATCATCAAAGGGGTGCAAGGTAATCAACCATAGATGGGTTATGCCAGCGCGAACCAGCCCATCAAGCCCCTGAGGCGGCTGGTTGAACCAAGTAATAAAGGCATCCAGCTCAGCCTCCAGCTGCCGTAAGCGTTCATCCTACGACGTAGTTGACCTACTTCACGTCA
>NZ_JABUZD010000094.1:0-22344 GCF_014897875.1 Halomonas sp. 3A7M | reverse complement strand
CTCAATACGGTTAGGGCAAGTGGGTCGGTTTAACGGCGCTTACGTACTTTTCAATATTGGATTTCAGAATATCCTGAGCGAAACTTACTTTGACCGGGACCTCTACAGCCCAGAGCCCCCACCCACGCTCAGCAATGATGGACTTGATTCTTCTCCCCATACTGTAGCTTTCTTCCTCCGTCAGAGGCTTCGGGAAGAACTCCATCACGTCCTTATCCCTACACATCTGTGAAAAGGGATAGAGGTCTTCGTCATCCCATTGCCGAAGTATCAATCTTTCCGTTCTAATCATACGTCAGGTGATGCCTTATAGCGCCGCAATCACTCGCTTGTCGCGTGCATTGCCTGGTTATGAGATGCTGGATGGTCACTTACCAGTCGCCCATACATTGCCGAGTCAGAGACGATCTCTGTTTCAATTCGCCGAAGCCCCAATGAATTGAATCCGTACTGAAAGAAACTCCCCCGTACCACGAGTGATATTCAACATACGACGCGGACGATCAGCAATGGCAGCATCGTTTTGCTGGCCAAATTGCTCTAACTCAGTTAGCAACTCGCGTAATGATTCGACCCCACTTGTCCCCTGGCAATCTAAACAGCTTGAAAACGAGAGCCGACTGGTCAGCCTCAGAAGATGATAAAACGTCATGCCCACCTAGCTTAGAAACGTAACGTGTTCAGCTTAACGCACATCATGAACTTCACCAGATTGATCGAAGGTCTAAAATCGGCCAAGAGCGGTCTTCTAGGAGCCATTGATATAGCGCTTTAACGCCGCCGGCATGCGCAGCTTTGTAGTGGCAACAGAAAAGCTGTTGCTGTGGCTGGCCTTGTTAAATGCTCTTCTCGAACTTTAACTGAAACTGCTGCCACCTTTTCCACAAATACGGCCATCTGTCTTTTAAAGTTTCTGTCGATGCGTTACGTTCAAAGTAATTGACAAGGCACTCTAGCTGAGCACTGCTTTCTGGCGATTCACTCTTAATAATATCAAGCAACGAAGTCTTAACGTCGTCAATAGTTGGCCTATCGGCGGCGTCCACTGAGAGCATTTCATGCACAAGAGATTGAATCTCAGGTTCTATCGGTGGGTCACTTTCAAAATTTATACTCGCGCTCTTTGCCCATTTCCTCCAAGCATCCGCTTTAGTCCACTTCTTACTATTGTTTTTCAACGGCATAGGCCAATAATCACTGAGTTTTATGCCAACCGGATGAAACCCTCCACTCATAAGCTCATAGAGAATAACCCCCAGTGCAAATACATCCGTTTTAGGTGATAGCTCGAATTCATCCCACTGCTCTGGAGCCATATAAGGCCGAGAACCACCGAAGACGGAAGAGTCTAAAGAAGCATTTGCCAGACCGAAATCAGCTATTAGAGCCAAGCTATAAATATCGAGATCTGGTAAATCACAAAAATCGCTTTTGACGTTTTTCAAAAAAATATTAGCTGGCTTCAAATCTTGATGTGCGACTAGACCACGCTTATAGCAGTGGCTCAAGCCACTGCATACATAAACCAATATAGAAAGTTTCTCGACCTTACTGGAAAGTTCAGGTTTTCGTATAACTTTCTCAAGATCACTTCCCCAATAACGAAACAATGCCAGAGGGGTTCCAAGAACTTCTGAGAAATCAAACGCCCAATGAACAAACCTTTGTTGATTATATGAGAGCTGATTCTTGAGTTCATTGACAAATCTGTTGTTCGTTTCCTCTACAGATATGTTGGTGAGGGGTTTAGGTATTTTCGCACATACGTATCGAGGTGAAACATTCCCCCCCTGATCAAAAACATAAATTTCTCCGCACATCCCCTCAGAAACTGAAACACACTTCCCTTTGTTACCTAAAGCAATCTCTAACATTAATTTTTTCTGATGCTCATCAAGAGCATGAAAATCTATTTGTTCCATATAGCTCAGTTTCCTGTGCATTTAACGAGGCTGTAGAAAAACCCTCGACCAATTTTTCGATGATGCTCATATGTAAAACCTAGAAGAGTTCTCGGTGAAAAGCGCTTCAGATTTTAAGGAAGGTCTGAATAACCACCGATATTCGTCAACGCTCACGTGAGCTGATAAAGAATCGAAAATTCAGACACACTTCTCCCGTTTTTTGTGTATTTTTGCCCGCTTTCCGCTCATTGAGCGGAAAACGGGCGCAATCGCCCTATTCCCATACGTATTTCTCACTGATCAGCAGGTTGCTGAACGCCGCCAGCAAATGCAGGCGCTGAGTGTTTTTGGCCAGTCCACGATAGCGAGCCTTGCCATAACCAAAAACTTGTTTGATGTACCGAAAGGGGTGCTCCACCTTGGCACGGATACTGGCTTTGATGTTTTCGACTTTCTGTCGCCTGGCATCTAGCTTCTTGCGGGTGCCAGGCCGTTTGGCAATATACCAAGAGACATCGTTGCGGTGCTTGTGCTCGTCTCGTTTTTGAATACCCAGGTAACCGGCATCACCGAACACGCGTTGCTCTTCTCCGTGGAGGAGCTTATCGGCAGGCACAATGTCATGGACATTGGCGGCCGTGGTCTCGATGCTGTGAATTAAACCAAGCTTATCGTCGACACCTATGTGCATTTTCATACCAAAGTGCCAAGAGTCACCTTTTTTAGTCTGATGCATCTCCGGATCGCGCTCGCCTTTACTGTTTTTCGTGGAACTAGGCGCAGAGATGATCGTGGCATCGACGATGCTTCCTTCGCGCAGCATCAGGCCATTTTTCGCCAGGTACTTGTTCACCTCCTGGAATAACACCTTGCCAAGGCCGTGGCGTTCCAGAAAATGGCGAAATTTGAGAATCGTGGTTTCGTCCGGCAATCGGTCCAGTTTCAAACCGGCAAAGTGGCGCATGGACTCGATCTCGTAGAGGGCGTCTTCCATGGCCGGATCGCTCAGGTTGTAAAACAACTGCATGCAATGGACGCGGAGCATGGCAGACAACGGATACGGAGGCCGCCCGCTCTCGCCCTTGGGGTAATAACGGGCTACCTTCTTCTCCAGCTGCGTCCAGGGGATCAGCTTATCCATCCGCTCCAGAAAGAGTTCGCGGCGGGTCTTTCGCTTCTTGTTCTGGTACTCGGCTTCGGAGAAGGTGATTTGATCCATGGCAGCACTGAATCCTATGCAGTTGACGATAGCCATATTATCGCTGATGGCAGTGACTTTTTCAGAGCTTCCTTAAGATTAGAGGCTATTTTTAGCTCAATTAATGAACAATTCCTGGTCGATAAATGCTTACGACCTTTTTCTACAGCTTCAACGCCACCAGCAGGCGCAGAAAACACAAAGCGATGCGGCGTGTTGTCTGTCGCTCTGGCTGGGATTGTTATTACTCCGCATCTGAAGGCCTCTTCTTAAGATCAACTTCAGCAACCTGTGTCTCTATCGTTTTATTACTAAGAAACACATCAATTTTGTGTAGGTTGGGTAGCTCTGCCAATAGGCATTTTTCAAGTTGATCGCGAATTTTTGCAATTTCTTTGTACTCCTGCCGTCCCACCTCAACTAAGTCTCCGGTTTTCTGAAATAATAAATGACAACGAAAAAACTCTCTATTGAGATCGATAGCCGCTTTTCTTGTCTCATCAGATATCCAAAACGAGTTATTCTGATTAGATGAATGTGCGGTGAATCGACTAAAATTTTCATAGTCCATAGAGAAAACTTGGTGGTATGTTCGCCTGTCTTCGGAATTCGTATCTTGAATCGCAGTTTTTAACGAATTCACCACAGCATAAAGCTCTTCATGTGCAAGTAAACGCTTATCAATGAGCTTTTCAAAGTATTTGTCTTTGTACCCTAAACGGGAAGTATAAATCGTCACTAGAGACGAAAGCACAGTCGCAACAATCGCGCTCGAAAGAATAACTCCTAAAATTTCCACTTAGCTTCCTCGAAAGTCATAACAGCGTATTAGCCAGCGCACTTTACAGATGAATGAACACGCTGGCACTTTTCCCAGTAAATGCAGACTGCCAGATTCTCCCAAACCTATAACCCTTTTGGCTATTAATTTCAATTAGGACGTATAGCCAAAATTCGCGCTCCTACTGCATTTCCAAAATGTCCGCTCAGGGTCGAACCCTGACTGTAAATTAACCTTAGCACATGACGAGCGTAAATTGAGCCATTCTTTGATCTCTACCTAATGGAGAATCATGCCATGAACGTTCCGACCGAAATCTCATTTACACCTTGGAATAAAGGCAAGTTGGTTGGGCAGAAGGCGCCTCTGCGCCTTCGTGATATTTGGGCCATACGTGTGCGCCTATAGCTGGCCAAAAAGACGAGAGACCTTGCACTCTTCAACTTAGCCATCGATAGCATGTGACCTCGTCAATTTACGGGTACGCGATATAGCTCATGGTGCGTGCATATTGAATCCATATATTTTCTATATTAATTTGATAAAATGACGTGGCCGATCGAGGGCATAACGCCAAAGCGCACTGGCGCACTTTAGTGCGTCCGAGTGGCGCGTTTTGTACGAATTACTACATTTGCAATTTGGATCTAACTCGTTCCCATTTTTGAGTTAGCTCTTCGTTCATATTTCTGAATACTTTAGTCGATAGCTTCACTGCGGCACTAGCTTTTGCAGCCTCGTATTCGGCAAAAGCATCCAGTACTCCCGCCTCAATCGTAGGACTATGGGTTTGGGAATGGCCAAGGTAGAGTGAATATAACGAGTCAAATACTCGCTCATTTCTTACCCTAAGAATCTCTAGCTTTATCCACCTGAATACTATCTCACTAGCAAAAAGTAGTTGGGATGCTGCCAACACCAGACCTAAGTCACTACCTCTATAAATGGCGACAAAAAGCCAAATTGCAGCATAGAGGAAAACTTTAATCCTTTCTTTAACGAGCATTCGTTCACAAATATGCTTTCCGAAAAAGGAATTCTCCATCAAGTTAGCACCCAGTTTCAATACATTTGGATCCAATTTGTTATTGTAGTATTTATTAGTCTCCTCAAAACTTAAAGGGACTGCTAGAGAATTGGATAGAAGCTGCCTTCTCCTTTGCCGCTCAGCAAAGGGAATAAAGTAGTATGAGTTTGCACTGACGACAAACGCATACAATAATACGGAAACAATGAATACTACAGGAACTGTGGACGAAAGAAGCACCTGCTCTTTCGTCAAGAAAGGAATTGAAATAGACAGCATGGCACCAATGTAGAAAAGAATATTTGACAAATAATCAAGATTCTTTACCGGCTTATAATACTTATCTACTTCGTCAACTCTTTGATCTAGTTCAGTCATAGTAATAATAGCTCGGAAATTTCCCAAAAAACACCTTGTCCCACCAGTCAAATGCTTCACTAATATTTCCAGACATCTCAGCATCCCGGGCTTTTTGAGAACGAGCTTTAGCAGTTCTCAGTTTGGATAAAGCCGTTTCCTTATTTGCGGAACTCTTACAAGGGTATATTAATCCGGATATGCCTTTTGGATCCCTTATTGGAGCTAGATTGCAGTCATATAGTTTTTTTAGCACCGAATTAACATCAATCTCATAGAGTATAGATGACTCAGCTTCCATAAGTTTAGTAATTCGAAGCTCTAGGTAAAAAGAGGATATAGGGACGTTATTATAGTATTTCCATGCTTTGACGAACCTTATTAGGGGCTTTAGCCTCTTATTAAGCCTGTTATTTTGCAGGGCAACATAAGAGTTATGAGTGCTAGGGCTTGATTCTATCCAACCACCGTTTCCATCTGGTATATCATATACGTTTTTTTCTTCACTACTTCGGTATAAATAATCCGCTGGGATTACCTCAGCGGTATCCCAGGAGCCAGCCCCAAAATCTAAAACTACGGCCGGAGAATCTACGTACACTCTAGTATTTGGGAAGCGATCTTGTAGACACTCTTTGACTTCCCGCAACGAGACTGAAGAATTTTTTTTGAGCTTATTGCGTGGAATAGAGGCAAAAAAGTCGGCGTCGCTATGCCCTGATATACTAGTTCCATTATTTGCAGATCCTGAATAAAAAAGGCTTTTTAAATCATAATATACCTGCAATCTACTAGTAATCGACGACTTGTGAGATGAGGCTTTGCCTGATTCATAGGACCTTGGTGTCAATGCACTATGGAAGTCCCTAAATCCCCTATTTACACTACGTAAAGGCACTAATGTTCTCCTTGGTATACCTCAAATTCTAACGCCAGCCAGCATGCGCGGCTACGTAATGAAGGCGAAGCCGCAATGTAGTAGCCGCCGCCGTGACTGGCCTTGTTAGCCATTTTCCCCTCATAGCAGCTCAGCCATCGTCTTCAACAAGTACCGCTGCAGCAATTTTTTTGGCGATATCTTCAACTGAGTCGTGCTGGGTAGTAAAACCTGCCAAGTCGGGCAGTATCCCACTGTACTGCTTAACATCATCGAAGGTTACATTGTGCAAAACAGGAATAAGCGTACTCTTATTTAACAGTGCGCCAAGCTCCCTTTCAGTCCAAAACCTACCTGTCAAATATGCAGGGGTAAGGACTGTAACCCCTGAACGCGCCTTCCTCAGTCCCGCATCCATTTGTAGTGATTGGCTGCGACCTGGAATAATTGCGACCTCATCAAACCATACGGCCACGCCCAAACTTTCAAGCTCATCTCGAAGCTGTGAGGCAACTTCAGCCCCGTCAATTCGAGCATAGCTGAGGAAAGAGTCATATTCGCGAGGGTCTAGTGAGGCAACTGCTTCATGTACTTTATCTGCAAGTTGGCGCTCTGTCTCGGAGTATCTAACGGGGCTTGAAGCGGTCCGTAATTGCCTATTTAAGTCAGCTATAACCTTACGGTTATGAGCGTCTGCTTTTTGATTGTGTTGCCGCACGCTCCTATTGTGATCGGAAACTACTTTACGATTATGTGCATCAACCTTTCGGTTGTAGTCATCGATGACTTTCTTATTGGCGCGATTGACTCTATCAACATCACGCTTAACCTGCTGCTGAGCTTTACGCTGCGCCTCTCGTATTTTTCGCTTTAGCTCATTCGGGTTGAGTTTTGCCATAGTAAAAGCTCCCTTGCAGAGGTCTATAGTGTCTGGCTAACAGGTATTACACTGCCCATCCTACGATTGGATAAACGTGCTGGCACTTTTTTCCGGCAAATGCAGCTTGCCAGATTATCCCAAGCCCATGATTCTTATAGCTATTAATTTAAATTTGGCAATATAGCCAAAATTCGCGCTCCTGCTGAACTTCCTGGAATGTCCGCTTGGGGTCGAAAACGTACTTCTAGCAAGGTTTCTGACCGCAATAACCGACTCCGCTTACGTTTATTCAACAACCTGCAGCTATCAAAATATAATTAGCCTAAAAGCTAGCAGATAATGATTGCTGCCGTCATTAGAAATTAGTCGTCTAGCTCTGGTTTCACTATGGACAGGCGCGTGATGCCGCCACTTATTGTGAATACCGGCCTTCCTGATCATGGTTAATTCGTCGGCTTCCTGACAGTCTAAAATCACCAACCGCCTATTTCGCAGGCCGCTTATTATGCAGGTCGTTTGGCCAGCAGTGCCCAAATACCCGCCGAAGAAAGTAACGTTCCGCCCACAATATTGAAACGGCGCTGGGCGCGGCGTGAGGCAAGCATTTTGCGCACGGATGAGGCAAACACCGCGTAAAGCGTGGCATTGAGTGTCGCTAACGCCACGAACGTGACTGCCAAAATCCACAACTGCTGCCCCGCATTAGCGCCAGGGCTAACAAATTGCGGCAAAAAGGCGACGAAGAAGATGATGCCCTTGGGGTTCAGTGCCGTTACCAAATAGGTATTGGTGAACAGCTTCCAGCGCGACCCTGATACCGCAGGTGTTACCGGCTGAACCGACGATATCCCGGCACGCAACAGCTTAATACCCATATAGAGCAGGTATAAACCGCCGATCCATTTGATAACGGTGAACCAAAACGCCGAAGCGGCCAACACAGCTCCCAAGCCAAGTAGCGAAAAAATCAGCGCCGTGGAATCGCCTAATGCCACCGCAGCGACAAGCGGAATATTAGCGCGTCGGCCTTGGGCGATGGTGTAGCTGACAACCGTCAAAATCGTCGGCCCAGGAATAGCGAGCAAGGCCACGGATGCAAGCGCAAAGGCAAACCAAATTTCGATAGACATAGGACAGCACCTTAGACGTAGTAATGACTAAGTTAGCATAAGCCTCGGTAGGCTGGAGTACCCCATTAGCAACGCCCTCTGAGATCCCCACTGTTTTGACGATGTGAGCTCCCCTGGTGGTCGAGCTCGAACCGCCCTTTTAACTAAATAAATATAAAACGTTGACGAAATATAAAAATGTAGATATTTTTTAAGCGTAGGTTATTTATTCAGTCGGTTCTTTTTCACCCTTTTGCTAAAGAGAGGCGTCCAATGAACGCTCCAGCCACTATCCCCGCACAGCAGCATCATGGTTTCACCCTTGGCCGCTCACCGCAGTCGGACCGCTTACTGCAACTGAGCTTCCCTAAGGAAACAGTGAAAGCGTTTCTTGACGCCGTGTCGGAATGGCCGGTTCAGGCACTGGAATATAAGTCTTTCCTGCGTTTTCGAGTGGCTAAGATTCTTGATGATCTGTGTAAGAACACCTTGCAGCCGGTGTTGATCGATACCATGGTGGATCGGGATACGGGAGCGTTTCTGGTGACGCCAGAGGGGCTGGATCAGGTTGAGCAGGCTGACGACATGGTGATATTCGCCACGGCAGTGTCTCACCTGATGGGACGCTCTAATTACGACGCCATGAGCGGCCAGTACTATGCGCGTTTTGTGGTGAAGAACGTCGATAACTCAGACAGCTACCTACGTCAGCCGCACCGCGTGATGGAGCTGCATAACGACGGCACGTTCGTGGAGCAGGACACCGACTACGTGCTGATGATGAAAGTTGACGAACAGAACATGCAAGGCGGCAACTCGTTACTGTTGCACCTCGATGACTGGGAAGGGTTAGACAGTTTCTACTCTCACCCACTGGCGCGTCGTGACATGCGCTGGACCGCGCCACCCAGCAAGAATGTTGATCGCGATATCTACCACCCCGTGTTCGATGTGGACACTGAGGGTCGTCCGATCATGGCCTACATTGACCAGTTCGTTCAGCCGAAGAACTTTGAAGAAGGCAACTGGCTAGCCAATCTTTCTGATTCGCTGGAAGGTAGCCAACATCAGCTATCGGTTCCGGTCGCCACTGGCAGCTTCCTGCTGATTAACAATCACTTCTGGCTGCATGGTCGCGATCGCTTCACCCCGCACCCTGACCTGCGTCGTGAGTTGATGCGTCAGCGTGGCTATTTCACCCATGCCAAAACACTACGTCAGCCGCGTCAGGTATAATCATTTAGAATAAGCTGGCCACCGCCATGACGGTGGCCATTTTCCCTTGGCTACCGAGACGCCTATGTACGACTACATTATTATCGGGGGCGGCATTCTTGGGCTGTCGACTGCCATGCAGCTGATCCGCGCCTATCCTGACAAGAAGATGCTGCTGGTTGAGAAAGAGGATGGCCCTGCCCGCCATCAAACAGGCCACAACAGTGGCGTGATTCATGCAGGGGTTTATTACACGCCCGGCAGCTTAAAGGCGCGTTTTTGTTTAGAGGGAAACCTCGCCACCAAGGCGTTTTGTGACGAACATAGCATTGCCTACGACGAATGCGGCAAGCTGCTGGTCGCCACGAATGACCTCGAACTCCAGCGTATGAAAGCACTGTGGGAACGCACGGAGGCTAATGGCCTGGAGCGGTATTGGTTGACGGCGGAAGAACTGCACGAACGTGAGCCTAACATCACGGGCGTCGGCGGTATCTTTGTCCCCTCCAGCGGTATCGTCAATTATGCTGAAGTGGCTGCCGCCATGGGCCGCGAATTCGAAGCCGCTGGCGGTGAGATCCGCTACAACACTTCAGTGACAGGCTTAAATGAGCGAACCAATGAGGTAGTGGTATCCACCAGCCAGGGTGATTTCTCTACCCGCTATATGGTGTCCTGCTCTGGCCTGATGGCAGACCGCGTGGTACGCATGCTGGGTATCGAGCCAGACTTCACCATCTGCCCGTTCCGCGGCGAGTACTTCCGCCTTCCCGCGCAGCACAATCAAATCGTTAATCACCTAATCTACCCGATTCCTGACCCTTCGATGCCGTTTCTTGGCGTTCACCTGACACGCATGATTGACGGCAGCGTAACGGTCGGCCCCAATGCGGTGCTGGCCTGGAAACGTGAAGGCTATCGAAAGACCGACATCTCGTTTTCCGACACGCTCGCCATGCTGCGCCACCGCGGCATCCGCCAAGTGCTGAAAGACAACTTGCGTCCAGGGCTTTCCGAGTTTAAGAACTCAATCTATAAAAAAGGCTACCTACAGCAAGTGCGTAAGTACTGCCCAAGCTTAACGCTGGCTGATCTTGAGCCTTACCCGGCTGGCGTGCGCGCCCAAGCGGTGTCCAACGATGGCAAGCTGGTCGATGACTTCCTGTTCGTCAACACGCCGCGTACTGTCAACGTGTGTAACGCACCCTCGCCTGCGGCGACGTCTGCCATTCCCATTGGGGCGTATATCGTAGAGAAAGTTAAGCAGCAGGTTGGCGATAGCGCCGCCGTAGTGAGCTAAGAGCCCACCAAGCTGCTTAGTATCAAGCCTATTTCGGGCGCATAGTTTGCGTCCGAAATATTATTAAGCGGTTACTTAGCCAACACTACGTAACGCCATCTCCATAGGCTGCATCATAAGAAATGAATCACTCCTAAGCGGCGTCGGCTGCCCCGTCGCCATAAACCCAGACGACCGATACAAGCAAACTGCCGCCTCATTACTGGTTGTAACGTCAAGCGCGAGACACTCACACTCTTTATCTATCGCCCAGGTTTCAATTTTACCCAGAAGCGCCTTGGCGATGCCTTTCCCTCTTGCCGCAGGCGAAACCCACATTTGGTAGATGTGAGCGGTTTCCACCTCTGGCGCATGTATCACCCCCCAAGCAAGCCCCACCGCCCGGCCACCCTGCTCTGCCACTAACGGAAAAGCCACAAGCCCCCGCGCGTTAAGATCTAAGCGCGCCCGCCAATCAGAATCCGACAATGCAGATTCCTGCTCGTAAGTGGCTCCAAACGAGTCAGGGGAATCCTTGAGCGATTCCAGCCTGACGGACTTGTACAGCGCCCAGTCTTCAGGGTTAAGTACTTTGATGTTGAAGTTTTTCATATAGGGGATTTGCTGCATGGTGTGTTGGTCTTGGATGGTTCAGGGCACTCCATCAGACATTATAAGCTTGCTACAAGCCGCTTTGGCCAGTCTCCGGCCGAGACTGCGTTAAAACGCAGCGCTCAAAGGGATTGCATCTTCGCATAGAGTAACTGCAGTTAATGGCTTTCCAGAATGAGAATCCACAGTCAAAGGAACTCCACCACCACTTCTTCCTAGCCAACCGTGATCAGACGATGATGATTAATGGAACAACCGAAGAAACAGCAGCAACCATTGATAGACCTCCTATACTGTGTATACCCACTGACGAAATACCAATCAAAGGGCCGCTGTGAAGATTGGGGATAGTCGCCAGCTTGGTCGTCCTCCTCAACTACCCGCCCGGCGGCCTCTTGTATGCGTCCCTACCCCGGGCATACCTCAAGGTGTTCGTCATGAGCCAGCCTTCGCAAACCGTAATAGAGAAATTTAAGGCCAATTTCTCGGGAAGCGTGATTCTTCCAGAAGATATTCAATACCAAGAAGCGCGTGAGATATGGAATGCCATGATTGATCGCAGGCCCTCCATGATTGCTTGCTGCACTTCATCTGACGATGTTGCCCAGTCTCTTAACTTCGTACGCCGACACGATCTGCCTTTCTCCGTACGCGGTGGTGGCCACAATATTGCGGGCAGTTCTGTCTGCGACAACGGCGTGATGATTGATCTCTCGCTAATGAAGAAAGTTGACATAGATCCAGCACTCCACCTTGCGTATGTCGAGCCAGGCTGCACACTCGCGGACTTCGATGTCTCTGCCCAAGCATATGGTCTTGCTACCCCATTGGGCATCAACTCCACCACAGGTATAGCCGGTCTGACCTTAGGAGGGGGATTCGGTTGGCTCAGTCGAAAATACGGTATGACCATCGACAATCTACTCGGCGTGGACGTAATTACAGCCGATGGTCGACAGTTGCACGCCAGTGAATCGGAAAACGCCGACCTTTTTTGGGGGATTCGCGGTGGAGGGAGTAACTTCGGCATCGTGACCCGTTTCAAATATCAGTTGCATCCAGTAGGTCCGAATGTGCTCTCCGGCCTTATCGTCTATCCCTTCAACGAAGCAAAATCGGTCATCACACAGTTCGCTCGCTTCACGGAAACGATGCCAGACGAACTCAACGTGTGGATGGTGACGCGCAAAGCGCCTCCCTTACCCTTTCTGCCCGAGGCTGTCCATGGAAAAGAGATAGTCGCTCTTGCCATTTGCTATGCAGGCGATCCCGTAGAAGGCGAGAAATACATTGAGCCGCTTAGAAAATTTGGTACCGCATACGGCGAGCATATTGGGGTGCAACCGTATATTGACTGGCAGCAAACGTTCGACCCACTATTAACGCCAGGGGCACGAAACTACTGGAAGTCTCATAATTTCTCGACGCTCGGAGAAGGGTCTATCGATGCGATCATCGAATACGCTGAGGTCTTACCGTCTTCACAGTGCGAGATTTTCATTGCCACGATAGGCGGTCAAACAGGCCGAGTACCACCCGAAGCGATGGCCTACTCGAACCGTGATGCTAACTATGTGATGAACGTGCATGCCCGTTGGGAGACGGCCGCCGAGGACGAACGCTGCATTAACTGGGCACGAGAATTCTTCACCCGGTCACAGCCTTTTGCCAGTGGAGGCGCCTACGTTAACTTTCTGACCGCGGATGAAACCGACCGTACTGCCTTTGCCTATGGTGCCAACTACGAGCGGCTGGTGGCGCTCAAGAAGAAGTTCGACCCAACAAACCTTTTCCGTATCAATCAGAATATCCCCCCGGCCTGAATGTCGTTTGAGTGATGAAGCCCTGCTCTTGATCCTTTCTGAGCAAAAGCTCGTATCAGCAAGCGCCCTTTCCAGGGCGCTCTGGTCTAATAACTACATCTATAAACTATCGAACTTTATTTATTAGTATATTTTTCGTTTCGACCAGAAGCGCCCTTTAAGCTAAATCCGGTTTTAACTCACTCCGATCAGTAATCCTCTAATACTGACTTCTCAGTGCCGCCTTCCACCTGTGGTGCTTTGAAGGCGGCAGCGAGAAAGTCAAATCGCACAGATCGATTGCGTTACCCGACATACTGCTCCGTAGAGATTACCGTGCCATAAGCGAATGCTAAGGCTGACATTATCGTTGCGTGAACCTGTGACGCCGGTACCGTCACTCCATCAAATTCAAGATCCAGCGTAGCGCAGGCATCGTGGATAATCGTTGTCTTATAGCCGAAGTCCGAAGCTGCACGACTGGTTGCATCGATGCACATATGGCTCATGGCACCGATAATGACGACCTCCTCAATATTTTTCTGATCCAACAACTCTTTCAAACCGGTCTCACGAAACGAGTTCGGAAAATTCTTAACGACTACTGTTTCCTGCTCCAGTGGCGCAACCATGGAATGAATGGCGACCTCTGGCGTACCGGGGGTAAAGAAAGGGATCTCTGGATCCGCAGATTCATGCTGAAAATAGACGACGAGATCTTTTGCCGACCGCGCATGCTCAATGACCTTGGCGGCATTCGCCGCTGCCTCCTCAATCCCCTGCAGCAACAGCTTGCCGCCGGGGAAATATTCGTTCTGGATATCGACGACAATGATTGCGCGCTTACTCATGGGGTTATTCCTTTTTCAGTAGTGGTTGCCAGTGTGTTGGTGCTTGGGGAATGAAGGCAGCAAGCCAACGTGCCAGCGTTAAGACGTTGATAAAAAGACACAGGCCGCCATCAAAGGCGACCCATGGCATTAAAAGGAGATGACTTCGCCATCAGCGGGGATAGACACGTGGTCCTGGATCCCAACTTCTTGCACGTAACCGGACAGCTCGTCACGGCTTAACGTCATATGGTTCACGGCGTCCATATGCACCGCGATGATCGCCGCATTAGGAGCTGCCTGATGCATACGTAGCGTATCTTGCTTACCCATGATGATTGGGTCACCTGTGAAGCCAGTGATCTCTGCGGCACCGGCATTCACGACAATCACCTCGGGGTTATAACGCACCAAAGCCTGCTCAACCTCGTCACGCCAGATGGTGTCGCCCACCAGGTACGTGGTTTTTTGCTCAGGGGCTTCGAAGACCACACCCATCACATCACCAAGGGTTTCCGCCAATTCAGGCACAGCGTAGAGCGTATCAGAGCCATGCTGACCGCCCGTTTTATGCAGTGTCACTCCACCAAATTCCACTTCTCCGTCCAAAATACGCACATCGCTGAAACCTTGAGAGCGAATAAGCTCGGCATCGGCAGCATTCTGTGCAAACAGGGGCATGTCCTTCGGCAGCAGTTCCTGGGCAGCATCGTCCCAGTGGTCGAGGTGTGTGTGAGTAACGATGATGGCGTCGACGCCGTCGGTTATCTCCTCAACGGGCATGGGCAGCCCCACCAGCGGGTTACGCAACTCGCTACGATAGGTATTTTCGAAGCCAGGATAAACACCCTGCTCGGCCAGCATCGGGTCTACCAAAAAGGTGGTATCCCCATAGGTAATTTTCACCGTTGCATTGCGAATCTGCTGCACCTGCTGCGTTGTCCCCTGAGCGTTTGAATCCGCAAAGGCGTTACCGGCAATGAGTCCTGTGGCGAGGACAAGAGAACTGGATAAGGTTTTGATAGGCATCTAACGACTTCCTTCAATACGTTGCTGGATTGATAGCAAGCAGTGTAGAGAGAGGCGGCTGACAAAAAAATTGGCCTGGAAGTCAGTGTTCGAAAATTTTGGGCCACCATGGTACGGTTAAGTTGAGAACAGCTTAGGAGTTACCCATGTCCTTACCCCGTGTAGGTTTAATTCTCCATCCCCGTATCACGCCTTTTCATTTCTCGGTGCCCTACACGGTGTTCGGCATGGCTTTCCCCGATCGCTCACTCTTCGACCTGACCATCGTCGCAGCTTGGGAAGATTCGCTAGAGAGCGATGAGGTGATGACAATAAAGCCCAATGGCGGCTTATCTCTCTTGGACAACGTGGATATAGCCGTGGTACCTGGCTGGCATGACCTGGATGAACCGCCACCGCCTGAGCTGGCCGAGGCGCTCATCCGCTGCCATGAACGGGGCGCTCATGTGGTGGGTCTTTGTTACGGCACTTATGCGCTGGCGTACGCTGGACTGCTCGACGGCAGGCGGGCGTCAACTCACTGGGTCGCCGAGCAGGATTTCAGTGACCGCTTCCCCAAGGTCAAGTTGGACACCAATGCGCTTTATGTAGAGGAGGATCGTCTAGTGACGTCCGCAGGCACGGCGGCAGGCCTGGATTGCTGCTTGTTCTTGGTGCGCGAATATTACGGCGCGAAGATCGCCAACAAGATTGCCCGCATCATGGTGGTTCCCCCACACCGCGAAGGTGGACAGGCGCAGTTTATTGAGCAACCCGTTGCCATCTCCACTCAAGACGCCCATATCAATCGCTTATTGGACTATTTGAGAGAAAACCTAGTCGGTTCGCATCGCATCGATGAGCTAGCTGCTAGAACCTCCATGAGCAGACGCACCTTCACGCGTCACTTTCAAAAAGCGACCGGAATGACGGTGGTGGAGTGGCTTGTCAACGAGCGGTTACGACGCGGGCGCGAGTTACTGGAAACCACCTCCCTGTCGGTGGAAGCGATTGCGGAACGAGTTGGCTTTCATACGGCAACGTCTTTCCGTCAACACTTTAGGCAGCATCATCAAGTCAGCCCACGCGACTGGCGTAAAACTTTTGGCGGCAACACCTGAGTTTTTCGGGCCAGAATTCCCTTAACCACGCTCATAGATTTTTGGGTGGACTGATAGGAGCTACCTTCAAGTCTCGTCGCATTTTCAGCGCTATCACATAGATTCGTCAAACGACGGTTTAGGCCAAGCCGTTGTTAACGGCCAGAAGCGGTCTTTTAGGTATCACTGATGTGGCGATTTATAACGCCCGCGTTACGGGCTGGTTTGTAGTGGCAGCGCAAAACCAGTCCCGGTACACGCGATTTAAAGGTTGTCAGAAAGGAACCTGACAAAGTGCATTTCGAGGCCGTTGCAGCGGCCCTTCAATCGTAGCCGGTAGCGTATCAAACGCGCATAACCGTGTTCCAATCTATACTGTGGCCAGCCGCTTCGAGTTCACGCGCAAGTGCCTCCTCCAGCTACCGTTGCTGTCCATCGTCTCCAACACAACTGTTGTCAACGCACTGAATCAAGAATATTAAAACACTAGGCAAGCGCCGGTACGACAACGCATACGCCGCACCTCGCTTAGTGAACGCGCAAACCTTCCGTCTGATAAAGCAGATTGACTTCTACCACCCGTCCTTCCAACAGGTGGCAATACTGACGAGTCTTGCCCGCTTCCTGGCGCGATCGCACCTCGCCGCCTTCCTGCTCACAGTAATTGACGGCAACCTGCTGCGCCTGGTTAGCACCATCAGTAGTACCTAGGGTCGAACATCCCGCCAGTGCCATCCCTATCAAAACCAACAGGCCATAACGAGCCATGTGCTTCTCCCTTTGCATTGTTACGTTGAACAGTGATTATTAGCAGCGCAAAACCCGCTGATATTCATTCATTATAGTCAACGTTCGGACTTTCTTGGCATGGCAGCCAGAAATGATGACCTGCTTCTAATATGTCGAAAGTCAGGTTGAATACGCTATCCCCCTGCCACCATCAAGGCGCTGCCAGCGCGTGACCGATTGGGTACGTTGATCACTTTTGTGATCCAATCCCCCGTTCTTGCCAGCGCGTTTAAATCAATGCCTGACTCGATTCCCAAACC
The DNA here is from genome assembly GCF_014897875.1 of Halomonas sp. 3A7M. NCBI lineage: Bacteria > Pseudomonadati > Pseudomonadota > Gammaproteobacteria > Oceanospirillales > Halomonadaceae > Halomonas > Halomonas sp. 3A7M. The sequence goes on along the minus strand of NZ_JABUZD010000094.1, from coordinate 5,316 downwards.
CTCAAGCATATACACCACATCTTCGCTGGCCACATTGCCAGAAGCTCCTTTGGCATAGGGGCAGCCCCCCAAACCGGCGACGGAACTATCAATAACGCTTAGGCCCTCTTCCAGCATCGCATAGAGATTCGCAAGTGCTTGGCCGTAGGTATCATGACAGTGGGCGGCCAGGTTATTTATTGGCACCTGAGCGGCAACAGCCGCCAACATATGTTTGGCTTTTGATGGCGTTCCGGTGCCGATCGTATCGCCCAGTGATACCTCATAGCAGCCCATCTGGTATAGCGCCTTGGCAACTCGCGCCACCTGTAAAGGCGCGATCTCCCCCTCATAAGGGCAGCCAAGCACGCAGGAAATATATCCCCGTACACGTAGCCCGGCCTGGCGCGCATGCTCTACCACCTGCTCAAAACGCTCGAGCGACTCGGCGATAGAGCAGTTTATGTTCTTGTGAGAAAAGGCTTCACTTGCTGCGCCAAATACGGCGACTTCGTCAACATCGCACTCAATCGCTGCCTCAAGGCCTTTCAGGTTAGGTGTCAAGGCTGAATAGACAACGCCAGGGCGTCGCTCAACGCCCTGTATTATTTCCCGATGGTCTGCCATTTGCGGCACCCAGCGAGGCGACACAAAGCTCGCCGCCTCGATATTTGCACAGCCCGCCTCCACCAGGCGCTTGATAAACGCAAGCTTCAGGTGAGTAGGCACAAACGCCTGTTCGTTTTGCAAACCGTCGCGCGGACCGACCTCGACCAGGCGCACAGAGGATGGCAAGGCCATGTTGTCTCCTTAGTCGTTACGCAGCTGTTCAAGCAGTTGCTGGGCGATATCCACACGCACCTTGCCGCCATCCACAAGCAGCGCTGCGATACGATCAACTTCATCGTTCTCGGCCCCGGCCATTACCGCAATATTTTTAGCATGCAGTGCCATATGGCCCTTCTGAATGCCGGTGGTCGCCAGCGCCTTAATGGCGGCAAAATTCTGCGCCAAACCCACCGCGACAATAATACGAGCCAAGCGATCCGCTGTTTTAACGCCCAGAATATCAAGACAGTGCCGAGCACTAGGGTGCGATCGAGTAGCGCCGCCTACCAAGCCTACCGGCATAGGCATTTCTAAGGTGCCGGTCAGGTTCCCTTCGCTATCGGCTTCCCAATGTGTCAAGGAACGGTAACGCCCCGTGCGAGCGGCGTAGGCATGCGCACCCGCTTCTACCGCGCGGGTATCGTTGCCCGTTGACAGCACGACAGCGCTAACTCCATTCATGATGCCTTTGTTGTGGGTAGCTGCCCGGTAAGGGTCCTGGTCTGCGAAGCGATACGCGTTGAGCATACCGTCACGTACCGACTCCCCGCCAAGATCTTCTAGTTTCCAGGTAGCACGTGCGCGAGCAATGCGTCGATCAGCGAGGTTGGACAGAATACGCAGACAGCTGCGACCACGGCTCCACTCCGCTAGAGAAGGCGCGACAGCTTCCGCCATCGAGTTGACAGCATTGGCACCCATGGCGTCACGCACATCCACCAGCAGATGAACGATCAGCATGTTGTTGAGAACGCGCACTTCCAGGTCACGGAAACCCCCACCGTGCTGGAGCAGTACTGGGTCGGTTGCATCACAAATGCTTTTTACCTGTTCGAATTCGGAAAGCAGCCGAAGGCGTGCAAACTCGGGGTTAGGCACATCCAGCAACTGTACCTGCGCAATCATGATGGGTTCTGACGTATCGGTATGAAACCCGCCCAATGCGCGACACTGCCTGGCCGCATTACACACGGCGGCGACCACGGAAGACTCTTCGGTCGCCATGGGTACCAGCTGTTCCTCATCATCAATAATCAAATTGGTGGCAACGCCGATTGGCAGGTTCAGCGTACCAATGACGTTTTCGATCATGGCATCGGCAGTGGCCGACGAGATATTGCCCGTATCAGAGAAATGCGTGCGAACCTCGCTGCCGAGCTCAGCTATTTCGATGACTTTCTCAAGCCGCTCGCTGGGAGTAAGCTGATAAAAACCAGGAATGCGGGATGTGCTGTGTGCCATGAATAATGCCTCTGATCAATTGAGGTTGAATAAGTAAATGTGCCTGACGTGTACGATTTACCAAGAGTCAGCATATGCGTCAGGCATGGATCCAAACGGATTAAGCGATTAGCCCTAAAAGCCACGGTGCGGCATAAAGCGTCATGAACTGCACGCCATAGTTGACGCCCCAACGGTTGAGTAGACCTGCCATCAGTGCCAGCACCATCACGCCCAAAATGCCCATTACTCCGGCATCCATATAGGCAAGCAGCATGACCAGCGAGAAGAACATCGCCAGGAACGCTTCGTGAGGAATGTGCTTGAACACAAAGATGCAGATACGCCGCGCGTACCGAACCGCAATCGGGTAGGTAATCAGCAAAGCGACACCGGCACCCAAAATGCTGGCGATGGTAATTTCAGAAAAACTCATCAAGTGGTGAGCATTCTGCTCGAGCGTCAGTACCGGCGGTGCGTTGAAGAAGGCGTTGCCCGGGCCAATAGCCATCGGGCTCATCGGTATGCCTAGTGCCGCTAAGGGAATCAAGATGCCCGCGATGTAAGAGGCGTTGGTGACGGCATCCATTGAAGATAGCGCGCGACTAGCCTTATTGACCGTACCTTTCACCCAGCTCGACATTACTTCGCCCAGAAAGATCGTGATGCCGACCGGGCTCATGAAGAATGTGACCGAACCCAGGACAGAGCTAGCTGCGGCCGAGGCGGTTTCCTGACGCGTCAGAATGCGAAACGGATTGGGTAGCTGCCCTTTCTCATCGTTACCGTAGATCTGGATCTGCTTAGGCTCAGACTCCGCCATTTTATGGCGCTCACTGTTGACCGTGAGCTGTGCCAGATTAAACATCATCGGGCCAATGGTGATGCCCAAGAAGAACGAGATGAATACAGTCTGCCCTTCCGGAATGACGCCCATCCCCCAATACAGGTGCCGCAAGCCCTGAATCAATGCTGCCAGTAGCACAATACTGATCAGGCTGATGACTTTCTCCTTGCTCATCAGGGCAAGAAATACGGCCCCACCAAAGAAGATCTGGCTGGCATACTGGCCAAGCACATCGGCTAGGGGTGTCAATAGAAAAGCCAGAAACAGACTAATGGGGATCGCCACCAGCGTACCGATGACCGAACCGGACGCCATTTTACGAATCGCCAGGGTGGCATGACCTTCACGCTTCAAGATCAGTGCGTGCTCAACCATAGGTGCCGACATCACCCCTCCCGGTATACCGGCTACCGAAACGGGAATGGAGTCGGTCAGCTTCTTGGCAACAATGGCCGCCATAAAGAAAGCCAGCACCACGGGAAGCGGTATGCCCGCGACCACCAGCGCCAGCGTTACCGGAGCCAGTACGGCGGTTTCATCGGTACCCGGTGCAACACCAATCGCGGTATAAACGATGACGGCAATGATCGCAGCCGCCAACATTTGAAGTAATAAGACGGGATCCATGACTACTTATCCTCACCGGTTTGCAGCTGCCGCTTAGGGCGAAACAGCAGCGCATTGATGAAGAAGCCCAGAATAGCGCCGCTCAACCCAAGAATAAGAGGAAGCGGAGGCTGCGCTGGAGCAAGCAGATAGCCGCCTAGTGTTAACGGCGTCGAAATACACAGTGACAGCAGAAGATCTCTCCCACTCACCGAGTCATCCCACACATTGAGAAACCGATTCTTCTTTTCAGACATAGCGTGTCTCCTTGAATTTATTATGGATGTGTCTTTTTTAATGGAGCACATGATGGGTAAACTTGCTGAGTACTGATAGGTACAGTTGGAGAGATTGTACGAAGTACTGTACCCATCAAAAGACAGGTACACTGATTTCACCGGGCTTAACCCGTTTTGCGGAAGATACGGATCATGTCGAAATCCAGGCACGTGGCCGACACCATTCTCAAGGCTATCAACGAAGGCCGCCTTGCCCCAGGGGCTAGGCTCGCTTCTATACGCGAAGCCGCCCGGCAGCATGGAGTGTCAAAAAACACCATTGTGGATGCTTATGATCAGTTAATTGCGCTGGGCAGGTTGCGCGCCCGCCAAGGGGCAGGCTTTTTTGTTACGCAGCCACCCGCGCTTGAAGCGCGGGAAAAGACCTACGAGCTAAAGGAAGCCGTCGATAGCGTCTCGCTTCTGAGGGAGCAGTTGGTAGGTAACTTTCAGGTACGGGTAGGCGACGGCCGAGCGCCCGCCAGCTGGATGGGCGGCGCGGCGCTTGCGCGGCAAGCCAAGCGATTAACGTCTATCGGCAATGATGATATCGAGTATGGAGCCCCTCAAGGGTATCTCCCACTGCGTGAAACGATTGCCAGGGTGTTGGCTGGACGCTCCATCCACGCCTCCCATGAACAGGTACTGCTGACCTTCGGCGCCAATCACGCCTTCGATCTGATTATTCGCCACCTAATCGCCCCGGGCGACCGCGTCCTGGTGGAAACGCCCGGCTATTACCCGCTGTTTGGCAAGCTGCGCCTGGCCAAGGCCAAGCTGATTGGAGTTTCGCGCAGCCATGACGGGCTCGATCTAGATGACCTGGAGCGCAAGATTATTCAATATCGCCCCAACGTTTTCTTTCTACAGCCCAATGCCCATAACCCGACGGGCTCTACCCTTTCACTTAACCAGCTGTATCGGCTACTGACACTTGCAGAGCGCTACAACCTGATACTAGTAGAAGACGACGCCTTCGCTGACCTACTCCACCGAGGAAGCGCTCACTTGGCAGCACTGGATGACCTGAGTCGCGTGATTTACGTCGGTACGTTTTCCAAGACGCTTTCCACCGGCATTCGCTCGGGTTACTTGGCGGCCAACCCTGGGCTGGTTAATGCACTTACCGATATCAAAATGGTGACTGTCGTTAACAGCTCCACCTTCAGCGAGCGCCTGATTCACGAAATGATTACCCACGGGCGTTACCGCCGTCACCTGGTACAGCTTCGCGAACGTATTACCAAGGCCAGTGCCAGTACCATTACCGCATTGAAAGAAGTGGGACTTGAGAATATAGAGGGGCCTGGTGAAGGTTATTACTTATGGGCGCGCCTGCCGAATAATATCGACGCGATGCAACTTGCCAAAATAGCCTCGGACGAAGGTATTTTCATCGCGCCTGGCAGTATCTTTTCACTACGCCCTAATGGGCCGGATGCATCGTCTATGCGTATGCATATTGCCTATGCCAATGATCATCGGTTTTTGGGGTTTCTTGAGCGTTTTTTGGGGGTAAGCGTTCATCCTACGACGTAGTTGACCTACTTCACGTCA
>NZ_JABUZD010000093.1:0-16507 GCF_014897875.1 Halomonas sp. 3A7M | reverse complement strand
GTGTTGATAGGGAAAGTATCGGCGCCAGCTTCACGGATTCAGGTGTCAGTATGTCGTCCAACTAACAATACGACGTGCTGTGAATGCTGAGGCGCTACGGCGCTTATTAAGAATGGCTTGCGACATCACCATAATGCTTAGCGTCCAAGCCGTTTGTCATATCAGGGAGGTAGTCAATGACCAATCAAGCCCCCGTCGCCTGGGTAACAGGTGGAACTGGTGGAATCGGAACGTCAATTTGCCATTCATTGGCGGATGCGGGTTATTTGGTAGTCGCGGGATATCACAATCCTGAGAAAGCCAAAACCTGGCTGGAAACCCAGCAAGCCGCTGGTTACGACAACATCGCGTTATCGGGTGTCGATCTTTCCGACCACAATGCCTGCCTAGAAGGTGCTCGAGAAATCCAAGAAAAATATGGGCCTATCAGCGTGTTAGTTAACTGTGCTGGCATCACTCGCGATGGCACCATGAAGAAAATGTCCTATGAACAGTGGTATCAAGTGATCGATACCAACCTTAATAGCGTCTTCAACACGTGCCGCAGCGTTATTGAAATGATGCTAGAGCAGGGCTACGGTCGCATCATCAATATTTCTTCTATCAATGGCCGTAAAGGTCAATTCGGGCAAGTGAACTATGCGGCTGCCAAAGCAGGTATGCATGGGTTGACCATGTCGCTGGCACAAGAAACAGCAACCAAAGGCATTACGGTGAATACCGTGTCGCCTGGCTACATTGCCACCGATATGATCATGAAAATTCCCGAGCAGGTGCGTGAAGCCATTCGTGAAACTATTCCAGTGAAGCGTTACGGTACACCGGAGGAGATCGGTCGCTTGGTAACGTTCTTAGCAGATAAAGAGTCAGGCTTTATTACTGGCGCCAATATTGATATTAATGGCGGTCAGTTTATGGGCTAATCGCCCAACGCGATAAGCAGATTTATTCAATCACGGAAAAGCGTAAACGGGAGGCTATTCGCCTCCCGTTGCTAGTGTTGGGGGGGAGCAGTACTTGTGTAACGTACTTATATAAAGGGCTTAAGGGTGAGGCACTCGCGCTAGGCGACTAAAAAGATTGTCAAACTCTTCTGCTTCCTTGCGCCACAATTGGTTAGGCATGGGGCCAAGCGCCATAAGTGCTGCTAATATGCCGCTGATCTCATCTGGTCGACTACGCTCGTTATTGATCCCTTCATTTAGCCGTTCTACTTGAATAGCCAGGCGGAGAGGTTCATCACGCTGCTTGACGCTACCTAACGCTAGCAAAGACAAATGCACTCTCAGGCGAGCCAGTCCATCTTCTAGCTCAGCAAGTTTTTCGGCTGAGAGGGGAGTGGAAGTGGTGAGCCGCGCATGATTGCGCTGCTGGTGAGCCTTCATAAAAATAGCAGGCAGCCCGTCACTCAATACCTCTTTCACATCAACTGCTTGTGGCTCTTCGCCGGCTAGTGATTGTTGGTCTGCGGCGATATGCGCATTTACCAGCGGTAAGGCGCTGTGCCATTGCTGCACTGTATGAGCAATTTCCAGGCGGCTTAAGCGCTCACGTTTAGCCCTTACAATGCCGCTAAGGCGTTTCTGCATGCCGTCACTTCGTCGATTACGTGGCAACGGCTCAAGCTGGCTAATGCTTTCTAGATAAGACGCAAGGGTGGCAGATTCTTCGGCTTGCGTCGGCTGCCAGCTATCCATTTCGTCAATTAATGTTTGCAACTGATCGAGCTTCTGTTGTTGGCGAGCTGCCTGTTCATGCTTGTGGGCGTCACGCTGAGCAAAGAGCTGATCGCAGGTATGACGAAAGGCTTTCCATAGGGCTTGCTCTTCGCCTTTTGGAGCACGACCCAGCGCGCGCCACTGCTGCTGTAGCTGCTTTGTGCTCGCTATGCGGGCGGCTAAGGGTGATTCGTGGTCATCCTGTAAGCTTTTCGCTTGTTCGATAAGCATGCGCTTTTGACTAGCGATCTGCTCTGCTCGCTGGTCAATAAGCGCCTGGAGGCGATGACGGATAGCTCCAAAACGACGGCCAACGGTTTCTGATTGGTCTCGAGGAACCGGAGAGTAGTGACGCCACTGGTGGCGGGCTTTGTCACGGATCTCGCGCAATACATCGGGGTCGGCATCCTCTGCTGGCTGATTAAGCAACGTTTCAAGTTGTTCGCAGAGTGCTTCACGGCCTTTCAGGTTGGCATCACGCTCTTGATTAAGCTGTTCTCGCCAGGGAGTCAAACGCTCGTGAATGCGATCAGAGGCCGCGCGAAAGCGTGCCGACTGTTCGCGATTAGCAGCGGCATCGCCGAGCGATTTCCACTCTTTTACCAACTGGCGATGGTGGCGATCAAGGGCAACGTCTGCCATGTGTTGATCGTCAGCCAGCGCTTCGATGCTAGCGCAGAGTTGCTCGCGTTTCGGGCCGGCCACAAAACCGCGCCAATCACGTAGTTCTGCTAACCGTGCGCCTAGCTGTTTCACGCGTGCTTTTAGCGGCTTGGCGTCTTCCCCTGTCAGTTCGTCGATGGAGGGTTTGAGGCGTTGATAGAGGCGGCTGGCACTTTTAAAGGCACCACGCTCTAACAAGTGTTCAAAGTTATCCACGTCGGCACTAAGCGCGTTAAGTGACGCGGTAGGGGTGGGTTTGGTAGAAACGTCAGCATCTTTTAACGCTTGTGCATGCTTGAGTAGCTCTGGAGGCGTTATGTGTTTAGGCCAAGCGCACTGCTTAACGTACTTGGCAATGGCCACGTTATCTTGGTTGGCAATGGCCGTTTCTATATCTGCGCTGATGGCTTGCCAGCGCTGCCATGCTTCCATGCATACTTCATAGCGTTTCAGTGCTTGGCTATAGCGTTGTTGAACGCTCTCGCCAGGCGGGTGTTGATCTGACAGGGATTGCCAACGCTGGCCGAGTAGTTGGCGTTGAGCCCGTAGGCTATCGATATCCTGAACTGTTAGCTGCTCTGCATGTGCCAGGCCCTCTAACGTTTCTTCAATGCCTTCAAGCAGTTGATCGCGAGTTCGTTCAATCTCTTCGCGATGAGCAATGCTCTGCTGACGCGCTTGTTCTTGCGTTTCATGATGATGCAGTGTTTTTCGGCAGCTAAGCGCTGCCTGATGAAAACGCTGCTCTTGCGTCACGCTGGGCGGGTGGGAAAGGCTTTGCCACTCACGCTCCAAATGACGGAAGCGACCACCATACAGCGGCTCCCAGGGAGCCCTGGCGTGCTGTTCTAACTGTTTAAGCAGATGCTCACGCTGGGCTTGTTGATCCGCTAGCCACTCAGCATCATTGCGCAGTTGGGTGAGCTTTTCTCGCGCCAGACGAATGACCTGGCGGTCACGACGCGCTTCTTTTAATAGCTTTTTGAGGCTCTCTTCACTTTCAATTCGTTGAGCCGCTTGATGGCGCACCGCTGCCACGCCGTTATGGCAGGCTTGGTGGACGAAGTCGCTTTCAACGGTTAATTGCTCTAACGCAGCGAGCCGCAGATTAAGGTTGTCTCCCTGAAGTGCAATGGCGTTGAGCAACCGAGGCTCCGATAGCTCTGCCACAATAGCCTGCCGTTTTTGCAGGTCGGTGTGGCCCTGTGAGCCACATAAGCGCTGGCAAGCCGCGTTAAACCAAGCTTCGTCTTGACGATGCTCTGGAAGCGCATTGACAAGCTCCGCTAAGTCATCAAGGGCCAGTAGAGCAGCAAGCTGGATGTTACTCTCTTTATCCTGTGCTAATTGCTTTAGCGCTTGTTGCTGTTCTGGTTGTTGAGGGTCAAGCTGGTCGAGTGCCTTGAGACGCACCTCGGGATCAGGGTGCTGCCACCGAGGAGCGAACAGGCGTCTTAACAGTCCGTGCATGGATCATCCTGCAGAGAGGTGCGTAGCGTGAAAAAAATCAACTACCGATGACAGATAGTTGCAGTCATCGGCGCTGTCGCTTAGCTTTGCTGTAGGCGCTGTGATGATTAATACTTCTTCACAACACCCAGCGCGAGATTGCGCTACCTTTATCTTACCTGAACATGACATGGAGTTCGGCCATGAGCCTCAACGCCAATAGTGCCGACATTGCCTTCACCTTTAAAGGTGGCATGCTGCCAATGACCGTCATGGAATTGAGCAGTGCTGACCCGGAACATATACGAAGTCAGCTAGCTGGCAAGTTGTCGCAATCCCCCGCGTTCTTTCAGCATACACCGGTTGTGCTGAGCGTGGAAAAACTCGATGAACCTCACTTGGCGCTTGAGCGCATTTGCGCGGTATGTCGCGATCATAAATTACTGCCGGTCGCCGTACGTGGCGGAGCTGAGCCAGTACGTCAATCTGCCTGGGCATTAGGGCTAGGCTGGTTTGCCCCTGTTGAAGAAGGGCGGTCTAGGCTATTAGAGAGCGTTGATACTACTGCTACCCCTGATGACGCCATAGACGAGGTGGAAGCTGCCGACCAGGAAGTGGTTGCGGTAGCAACACGCTTATTTCGCGGTACGGTGCGCTCTGGCCAGCAGGTAAGCGCATCAGAAGGCGATCTAGTGGTGATTGGGGCAGTAAATGCGGGCGCTGAAGTCCTGGCGGCTGGTAGTATCCACGTCTACGGAGCGCTTCGCGGACGTGCCTTGGCGGGTATTCATGGCAATACCCAGGCGGGTATTTACTGTCGAGAATTGGAAGCAGAGCTTCTTTCTGTGGCAGGCAATTACAAACGGTTAGAAGATATTGATTCACAGTTGCTTGGCCGTGCTGCAGAGGTGCATTTCGCTAAAGAGCAGCTGGAAATTAAGCCGCTGGGTTAATTCAAACGCATGAGCGTGTGTTGGTGCTTAATGCCTAGCGACGTCGCAAGCGCTATACGTTACAGTATGTCATGTTGTTGACATTGATGTTCCCGTTGTGCGCAGTGCGACCCTTTAAACGCGCTCGCGATGAACGACTTCAAGAAGGAAGTAACTCTTGGCCAAAATTATTGTAGTGACCTCCGGTAAAGGGGGGGTTGGTAAGACCACCAGCGCTGCCGCTATTTCAACAGGACTTGCCCTGCGCGGTAAAAAAACAGTCGTCATTGATTTCGATGTTGGTCTACGTAACCTCGACCTAATCATGGGCTGTGAGCGCCGCGTTGTTTATGACTTGGTAAACGTTATCCAAGGGGAAGCAGGGCTTAACCAAGCGCTGATTCGCGATAAACGCGTTGAAAACTTATTTATTCTTCCAGCCTCTCAAACGCGTGATAAAGATGCACTGACGCAGGAAGGCGTAGAGCGAATCCTTGAGCAGCTCAAACAAGATTTTGATTTTATCTTGTGTGACTCCCCCGCAGGAATCGAGAGGGGGGCTCAACTCGCTATGTACTTCGCTGATGAAGCGATTGTTGTCACGAATCCTGAAGTTTCCTCAGTGCGTGACTCTGACCGCATTTTGGGATTGCTTGGTTCCAAGACGCGGCGCGCTGAACAAAGCTTAGACCCTGTTAAAGAGCATCTGCTGATTACGCGCTATAACCCTTCTCGCGTAACGTCTGGGGACATGCTGACCCTTGATGATATTCGTGAAATCTTGTCTATCGATCTGCTTGGCTTAATCCCTGAATCCGAAGCGGTATTACGTGCATCGAACCAGGGGGTTCCCGTTACTCACGATGCGGCGAGCGATGCAGGTCAGGCGTATTCAGATACTGTATCGCGCCTATTAGGTGAAGATATGCCTCTGCGCTTTCATGAAGTACAGCGTAAGGGATTGTTGAACCGTATGTTCGGGGGTGGTCGGCGATGAAATTGCTGGAGTTCTTGAAGCGTGAGCGCAAGAAATCCGCCTCGGTGGCTAAGGAGCGTTTGCAAATTATCGTGGCGCATCAGCGCGGCCAGCGCGGTCAGCCAGATTATATGCCGCTGCTCGAGCGCGAGCTGTTGGAAGTCATTCGTCGTTATGTACAGGTCGATGATGATGCCATTCAAATTTCGCTTGATAGCGAAGACAATTGCTCAGTGTTGGAGCTCAATGTTACGCTGCCGAAAGGTTGACGTTTCCATATGGAAGCAGCATAGCCAGTCGTTAAGCATGGCTATTCGCTAAGAGGGGCGGCGAGAGGCGCTGCGGTTGTGCTAGGCTTGGGCTTTTGTACCCGCTTCGGCAAGTGGTTCGTTGGCTTGTGGGCGGGAAGCTATGCTCAAGGAGATTTCATCAATGGCGCCACCTAATGCTGCCCCTGCCAGTTTTCTCTGGCATGACTATGAGACATTTGGTGCTGATCCGCGTCGCGATCGGCCCGCTCAGTTTGCCGCATTACGCACTGACGCCGAGCTTAATGAAATCGGTGAGCCGATAGAGCTCTACTGCAAACCTGCTGATGACTACCTGCCTCACCCTGCTGCTTGCCTAATTACCGGTATTACACCGCAAAAAGCGCAGCGGAAAGGCTTGCCTGAGGGGGAGTTTGCCCGCCAAGTCCAAGGCTTTATGAGTGAGCCAGGCACCTGCGTAGTGGGCTATAACAGCCTTCGCTTTGATGATGAAATCTCCCGTCACTTGTTTTATCGCAACCTGCTTGACCCTTATTCCCGCGAATGGCAAAACGGCAACTCCCGTTGGGACTTGATTGATGTGGTGCGCGCGTTTTACGCCTTGCGCCCCGACGGCATTGAGTGGCCGCAGCGGGAAGATGGTGCGCCTAGCTTCAAACTTGAACACTTAACGGCGGCCAATGGCATTGCCCATGAAGGCGCTCATGATGCGGTAGCTGATGTACGTGCCACCATTGCGCTAGCGCGTCTGCTAAAAGCCCGAAACCCAAAATTATTCGACTATTTACTGGGCATGCGTGGCAAGCGCGCAGTGGCCAAGCAGTTAGACTTGCCCAGCGCTAAACCGCTTTTGCATATCTCTCGTCGTTACCCTGCCAGCCGTGGTTGTAGCGCATTGGTCATGCCACTGGCCGAGCATCCGACGAACCCTAATGGCGTTATTGTTTACGACTTAAGCGTTGATCCTAGTGATTTGCTGACTATGAGTGCCGAGCAAATCAGAGAACGTGTGTTCGTCAGTCAGCAGGATCTGTCCGAGGGGGAAGTGCGTATACCGCTGAAAGTGATCCACATTAATCGCTGTCCAGTCATCTTTCCAGCGACGGCGTTAAAAGATGTGGATGGTCCGCACAAAGGCGAATACGGCATGATCATTGAGCGGTTAACGATTGATATTGATGCCTGTCGCGGCCATTGGAAAACGCTGCGAGAGGCTAGCGGTGTGGCGCAAAAAGTAGCTGAGGTATTTAACGCAGCCTACGAAGATGTGCCTCAAGACCCTGACTTAATGCTCTATTCCGGCAGCTTTTTCTCTGCGGCTGATCGCCAGCAAATGGAGCGAGCATTGGCAATGGATCCCTGGGATTTAGTCGGCCAGCGCTTTGCCTTTCAAGATCCTCGTCTGGAGGAAATGTTGTTTCGCTACCGTGCGCGTAGTTATCCAGACACGCTGGAGGGCGAAGAGCGCGAGCAGTGGGATGCGTTTCGCTGGATGCGCATTAATGATCCGGCCTTGTCGGGTTTTACGCTGAAAGCCTTTGCGCGAGAAATAGAGCGTTATAACCAGCAGACCCTATCGGATCGCGAGCGCCAAGTGCTGGAAGAGTTGGTGATGTACGTTGAGTCAATGATGCCAGCTCAGGCGTTTGATGCCTGAGCTGGCGAGCTTAGCTAAATCGTTAAGCTAAATCGTTTAAATTAGCACTTAGCGTGCATCGGTAAACGGCACGCGTGCTGCTCGGTAGGGGGCGATATCACTTGGTGAGTCGCCAGGGTTGTAGCGAATATCTAACTGGTGTGATTGAAGCGTCGGCCACAGTGCCTGCAGTTCTTGTACGCTAACATCCAGCGCTAGTGTGGCGAGTTGTTCACGGCGATCAAAGTGCACGTCCTCCAGTGCTGTGGCTTGCCAGTAGCGGTTTGCCATGCCCTGTAGGCTCGTGTCTCGCTGGGTCAAGCGAGAATGAACGGCCTGACGATGCGGTGCTAACGCTTCCTCGGTTAACGTATTCAGGCGCTCGCCCGCTGCCGCCATAAAGGCGTCCATGCGCTCGGCGATCATGCTGCTCTCAACATCCGGCGACTGAACTACCAAGGCAATCCCCGGCGCCTCTAACAGCGGGGAATAGCCCGCATTAACAATATAGCCAAGCTGCTCCTCGGTACGTAGTTGCTGATAAAAGGGCGTATCCAGCCATTGCGCCAATACGCTGAGGCGCGCCTGCTCTTCAGTGGACGTGTCGCGACCCTGTAAATAACGCAGCACAAGGGACTCTTCGCGGGTGCTGTGTGGATGAAGCACCTCAGGCTGATTGCTCACCTGTAGTGCTTCAAGCGCAGGGATATCCTCACGAGTGAGACGTGGTGATAACGCGCCGCGTATTACATTGGCCTGCTCACGAGCCAGCTCTTTATCCAAATTGCCAACGGCCATTGCATCGATGTAAAGCGCGTCTAAAAACCGTTTGCGGAAGTTTTCTAAGTGGTGGCGCTCTAACCGCTGACTGGCATCAAGTAATTCAGTCGCTGACCATTGGGGGGTCAGTAGTGCTTCGCCCAGTGCCCGGCCTGCCTGGCCATAGAGCGATGCTTGGGGAGCATTGCGCCACTCGCGCTGGAGTTGATAGCGCACACGCTCAAAAGCGCTGGGAGAAATGTCGGCATGCTTAAGCTGCTTAATCGCCTGCTCTATCAGTGGCGTTTGTCCATCGCGCCAGCCTGAAAATGACAGCGTCATACCACGTCCGTGAGCGTAAGCGCTGAACGATTGACCAGCCAGCCAGGCTGGATATAACGACTCGTTTAGGCTGTCATTTAGCCAACTCGCTAAGAGACGTGTGAGTACCGCTTCTTCAGCTGAATAGCTGGCGCTGGGGTGCTGGAGGCTTACCCGCCACTCAACGCTTGGCGTATTGAAGCGGCTATCTTGCATGTGCCATGCGGTAAACGAAGGCGCATCAATCAACACTTCAGGGCGCTCATCTTGTCCCGTCTTGAGAGTAAGGTCATTGGCGATAAAGGGGTTGGGTTCCGGTAACGCTAGGCCTCCTAGCGCCTGCCCTGGCTGAGTTGGTGGTTGCTCTTTCCATTGGGTGTTGAACCAAGGCGAGACGGTATCGCTTTCTACGTCTGGCGCAGAGTAGAAACGCAGCATGTTGTCTGGGGTCAGTGCATCGAGATACAGCTGCTGACGCTCACTATCCATGCCATCCATCCGGTAAGGCGCATACTGCACATCATCCACCGGATAACGAGAAAGGCTCATGGCTAAGCGGGTGGCTTCCTGCTGTGGTGCGCCATGCTGCTGAAAACGGAACGCTTGTTCATTCAGGTTTTTTTGTTCCTCGTAGCGCCACTCGGCTAATCCTTCCTCGCGTATCTGCTCAATGGCAGCAAATAGTGTGGCCTCAATATCGTCCAGTCGCTGTGCCCCGGCTGGCGTTAAGCTAATCGAGATCGCAAAGAGCGCCTCATTGCCGTCACCTCGTCCCACGCCCGCCGAAAGTGCATCTGCAAGGCCCGCTTTGCGTAGCGCTGCCAGTAAGCTGCCGTCGCCTTCATCGCCCAGTAGGTGAGAAATTAGCTGAGTCGGCTTGGTACGGTATTCATCGGTAGGATCGGGAATCGGAAAATAGAAGCGTAGTTGGCGGCGATCCTGTAGCGACTGGCGCTCAATGTAGCGGGGCAGCGTGTCTGAATCGACCAGCGGCGTGTCAATGGTGGGGACGCTTAGGTCATTGTCGGGAAGACTTGCAAAGCGTTCGACAACTAATGCCTCAAGAGTATCGAGTGGCTGGGGGGCAACAATGGCCAAATTCATGACGTTGGCATCGTAGTAGCGATGATAAAAATCAATCACTCGCTCGCGGAGAGTGGCTTCACCCTCGGCTGGGTTGGCAAGGGTGTCACGGCTGCCTACTGCAAAGCCCGTCGTGGGATTGCTAGGATTTAGTAGCTGATTCAATACATCGTTTTCACGGCGGGATTCATCACGAATGCGTGCCATGTACTCAGAGTGGACAATATTCCGCTCGCTTTCTAAATGGTCGGCGTTAAATAGCGGCGAAAGGAAAAACTCGCTAAAGCGGTCCAGTGCGCCTGGCAAGGCCGAAGGCTCAACATCAAAAAAATAGTTGGTGTCTTGTTGGGCAGTAAACGCATTGTGGGAGCCCGCATTATCAGAAATGTAGCGCTGATAGGCATCAGACTGAGGGTACGGTTCAGTGCCTAAAAACAGCATATGCTCTAAAAAGTGGGCTAGCCCCTGCAGGTCGTCAGGGTCTTGAGCGCTGCCTACGCGAACGTTCATGGAGGCGGCGGCTTTATCGGCCTCTGGGTCACTAACAAGCAGCGCTTGAAGGCCATTTTCCAGCGTCAGTACGCGGTAATCGCGTTCGTCAAATGGGCTGACAATAGGCGTGATGGCGTCCTTCACTGGGGTGTCTTGAGCGAAGGCGAAAAAAGGCGTGCACCAAGCGACGCCAATCACGACGCCGATGACGGCCTGCCGTACAGCGTCACGGTTAGGCAGAGGTTCATGAGATCGTAACATTACGGTTCCTATGGCACAGCCCAGCGCAGCATCGGCCCTACCGGGTGGGCGCAGGATGATGACTGATAGGCAGGATTATTAACATGTTTTGATACCGGAAAAGCGCCCAACAGTTCCAATGGCGCAGGCATTAATAGCGCATTGAGTGCTTCAAGGTCGGTCGTCGGGTCCAGCCAGCGCGTTAACGCTTCTGGAGGGATAACGACAGGTAATCGGTCAGTCAGTGAAGAAAGGCAGGCGTTGGCAGGTACGCTGATTAGCGCCGTCGAGTCAGTAAATGCGGTGAGCGTTGTGTGGTAACGGCACCATAAAGCACCCAGTAACAGTGGCCCTCGGTTAACGTGGGTCACTAAATAGGGTTGCTTGCTGTGTGCTTGTATCTTCCAGATATAAAATCCGCTGACTGGAATGACACAGCGGCGGGCGCTAAACGCCTCGTTAAACATGGCGCGTTGGTTAAGCGTTTCTGCTCTAGCGCAATGGGGCGCGTGGTCGAGTACTTTCAGCCAAGGAGGCGTTAGCCCCCAAAATAATGGCTGAAGTCGCAAACGTCCCTGCTCAAGTCGTATTGCTGATACAGGCTGTCGGGGCGCTAAGTTAGGCGAT
Source organism: Halomonas sp. 3A7M (assembly GCF_014897875.1). NCBI lineage: Bacteria > Pseudomonadati > Pseudomonadota > Gammaproteobacteria > Oceanospirillales > Halomonadaceae > Halomonas > Halomonas sp. 3A7M. The sequence goes on along the minus strand of NZ_JABUZD010000093.1, from coordinate 5,342 downwards.
TCGATAAGTGGTTCAGTATCAGTCAGCGAGGGCACAAGGCGTGATAGCGTGAGGCGCTGCACGTGAAGGCGTCCCGTCATGCCTGTCTCCTTATGCGAAATGGGGCTCGTGAGAGTGCAAAATGGCGGGGTAACGCAACAATAGGTTAAATGTCGTGTTTTAGTGTCGAAAACAGTGTTCGATGTAAGGTATCCTAGCGTATCCCTTGCTCACGCTAAAGCGCGATGAGGCATTCTTCCTGTTTGCCGTTGACCTTAAGAGATCGCCATGGCCCGTCCTAGACAGCATGCGCCCGATGCCCTCCACGCGCAGGTCATGCACGCTTGTGATGAGTGGTTGGCTAAGCAGCCAGTCCATGGTTTGTCACTGCGTGCCCTGGCCAGAGAAGTGGGCTGCGCGCCAAGTACGCTGCTTAAATTATATGGCAGCTTTAATAACTTATTGCAGCACGTCAACGTTGAAACGTTGGCACGCTTACAGCATACCATTACTAGCCTGGCAGAAGATGATCCTGAGCCATGGCTGCGCTCGCTAGCGCTCGCTTATTGGCGCTTCGCTGAGCAAGGCTGCTACCGCTGGCAACTGCTATTTGATTATCCACTGGCCCAAGAAGGCGAGCTGGATCAGCGCCAGAGCGATCTTATTGAAGCGCTGTTCACGCAGGTGGAAACCTCGTTGAAACGGTATCAGCCAGCATTGGATGATCTTGAAGCGCGACGCCTTGGGCGCACCCTCTGGGGGAGCGTGCACGGCTTGGTGCAGCTTGGATTAAACGAGCGCTTAGGCTATTGGCAAGGTCAGCAGTTGAAGGTGGATGAGCTGCTGGATCAGCTAATGAGCACGGTGCTGGCTGGCCTGCGCCACCGGGAGGCGGCGACGTGACGTGGTGGTTGAAAATGGTGCGTTGCGCGTTGCGTCGCGCCATTTATGTTGTTATGCGTGTGTGTTATCGGTTCTCTGTACATGGCCAAGAGAACGTACCTAAGCGCGGCGCTGCCCTGGTAGTCTGTAACCACGTCAGCTTTATGGATGCGTTGGTGTTAGGCGGCGGTAGCCCCAGGCCGCTGCGGTTTGTGATGGATCAGCCCATCTTTGAATCTCGCTGGCTAAAGTGGTGGTTCCAGCTTGTGGGCGCGATTCCGATTGAATCAGAGCGGCATAGCCCTGGTGCATTGCGTCGAACGCTGGATGAGGTGAGCCACGCGCTTCGCGAAGGTGATGTCGTAATGGTGTTTCCTGAAGGGCGTATCACCCCAGATGGCGATATCCACGCCTTTAGGCGCGGGCTCGAAACCATTCTTGCACGCGATAATGTGCCCGTCATTCCGGCTGGCTTGGCGGGGTTGTGGGGGTCTTGGACATCACACTACGGTGGTAAGGCACTTAAAAAATGGCCGTCACGTTTTCGTGCGCCGGTCAGTTTACACTTCGGGCCGCCGGTATTGGTTCATGAGGTAGAGGATATTGCCTTGCGCCGCTATTTAGAGGCTCGTGTGAGGGCGCTGAAGGCAGCGGGTGATAGCGAAATCACCCACCGCCAAATTGGTTAGACGGTCAGTCGCTACGTTCGGCGTGCAAGGCGCAGCTTTTGCCAGCAGCGTGCTGAAGTGATCAGGTTGTCACGGATTTCTAAAATTTCCATCCGCGTATTACCAATCTGCAAGCAGGCAGGCCCTTCCGGAAACGCTTCCAGGTGCTCAAGAATTAAGCCATTCAGGGTTTTGGGGCCGTCAGTGGGCAGTTGCCAGCCAAGCATTTTGTTAATTTCACGAATATTGGCAGTGCCCTCAATGACATGGCTACCATCATCTTGCTGATGAATTTCATCATCTTCTGAGACATCGGTGGTGAACTCCCCGACAATCTCCTCAAGAATATCTTCTAAGGTTACCAAGCCTTCCACGTCGCCATACTCATCCACCACAATACCAATACGCCGCTTCTGCTTTTGGAAGTTCAGTAGCTGTGTATGTAACGGTGTGGATTCGGGAATGAAATACGGCTCCCGTGCTTCTTGAACAATCGCTGCTTTGGTGACTTCGCTACGCGATAAAAAGCGCGCTGCATTGCGTAGATGTAGCATGCCAATAATATTGTTGATATCGCCTTTATAGACCGGTAAACGGGTATGTTGGCTGGTGCGGATCTGGGTCAGAATATCTTCCAGCGTGTCGTCAAGATCAATGCCAAGAACTTCGTGCCGGGGCACCATGATGTCGTTAACTGTGACATTCTCAAGATCAAGGATCGACAGCAGCATAGCGCGGTGTCGGTAGGGAATTAGCGTGCCTGCTTCGTGAACGACAGTGCGCAGTTCATCGCGGGTTAAACTGTCGCCGCCGTTCTCAACACTTTTAACGCCCATTAGGCGTAATAGGCCATTTGAGATGACGTTGACTAGCCATACCAGTGGGTAAAGTAGTTTGAGCAGTGGCTCCAGGCCCAGGGAGGTAGGGTAAGCGATCCGCTCAGGCTTGATGGCCGCGTAGGTTTTCGGTGTGACTTCGGCAAAAATCAGGATGGTAATCGTCAGTAGCGCCGTTGAAATAGCGGGGCCGGAGACGTCGCCAAAGAAGTGAATGGCAATGATGGTCGCAATTGAGGCGGCTAAGTTATTGACGAAGTTATTGCCAATTAAAATAACGCCAATTAGTCGATCGGGACGCGTTAATAACCGCATGACACGCTTTGCGCGGCGATCACCGCTGTTAGCTTGATGGCTTAGTCGATAGCGGTTTATCGACATCATGCCTGTTTCAGAGCTGGAGAAAAAGGCAGACAGCAATATCAAAATGGCTAGCAGGCCGAACAGTAACCCCAGGGGGAAGTCGTCGCTCAAGTCGAAAGTTCCTTTATGGCGTATTAGGCTCGATTTTTAGAAGTATGGAAGTGGCCTGTCAAGGCCACTGTTATCAACGCCAAATTAAATCAGTGCTGATAATGCGGTGAGTATATGTTTAGCGATGGAGCAAGATTTCCAGGACAAACTTGCTGCCAAAGTAAGCTAGCAGTAGCAGTATGCACCCGCCAAGCGTCCAGCGCACAGCGCGCATGCCACGCCAGCCAAAACGATAGCGACCCACTAAAAGTGTGGTGAAAATAATCCACGCTCCCAGCGAAAGTACTGTTTTATGCACCAAATGCTGCGCGAACATATTGTCGAGAAAGATTAGTCCGCTGATGATCGAAAGTGTCAGCAATATAATGCCTGACCATACCAGTTCAAACAGCACTCTTTCCATGGTGGTGAGCGGTGGTAGCGATTGCACAATGCCACGAATATGGTGATGGCGCAGTGCTTGGTTCTGCAGGCCGACCAGCACCGCTTGAATCGCCGCAATTGCCAAGACGGCAAACGCCAGCGCAGAGCTGACGGCATGCAGTAAAATGCCGGGCGTTAAGCCGCTTTGGCTCCCCTGGCTCGGTAACCAAGTGGCAAAAATAAGCGCGATACCTGCGAGAGGGAATAGCACGATGCCAGCGTTGAGCACCGGCTTAAACAGGCTGGCGACGAGTACAACGTTGACGGCCACGGCCATCAGAAGCGTTGCGCTGGTTGTGAAACCAGGCAGTAGCCCTGGGGCTGAGCTAACAAGCTCCACGACCACTGGGATATGCAGTAAAAGCCCAAGCGCACCAAGTAGACGCACCATGCCCTGGCGTGGTGGCACGCGACGAAATAAGGTCATGCCCTGCCAAATGGCAGCGGCGACATAGAGTATAAAAGCGATCGTGGCGAAAGGGAGCGCCTGCATGATGCTATCCGTGCGCCTTGCAGCGCGTTGTTGAATCCAGTGTCATTGAATCAACGCTGTGAAAGTCAGCGGTGCTAAATCGTTCAAGCTAGAACAGTCTGCCTACTATAACCAATCATAGCGGCGTCGCACAGCCATCGATAACCAATGTTGACGACCATGGAGACTCGCGCGGCGAGCGCGTATAATCGATCCTACATTCGTCCGGTGTGACCGCCCGGCGACAACGACGGAGGCAGAGGCCCCATGTTTCAGAATCTGAGTGAGCGTCTTTCCCAGACGTTGAAGTCGATCAAAGGCCAAGCGCGGCTAACTGACGACAATATCAAAGACACCCTGCGCGAAGTGCGTAAAGCACTGTTAGAGGCAGATGTCGCCTTGCCGGTGGTGAAGGCATTTATTGAGCGTGTTCGTGAACGTGCTGTTGGCCAGGAAGTCTCAAAGAGCCTCTCGCCAGGCCAGCAATTCGTTAAAATCGTCCAGCAAGAGCTGGAAGCGATCATGGGCGAAGCCAATGAAGGCTTATCCCTAAAAGGCTCACCTGCGGTCGTATTGATGGCAGGCTTGCAAGGGGCGGGTAAAACCACCTCTGTTGCTAAACTGGCGCGTTACCTGCGTGAACGCGAAAAGAAAAAAGTGCTGGTGGTCTCCGCCGACGTTTATCGTCCAGCGGCGATTGATCAGCTAGAGACGCTGGCAAAAGAAGTTCAGGTTGATTTCTTTGCGTCTCGTTCCGATCAGAAGCCAGTGGATATTGCCACGGCGGCGATCAAACACGCCAAAATTCAGTTCCATGATGTCGTATTAGTCGATACCGCCGGGCGGCTGGCCATCGATGAAGCGATGATGGCCGAAATCCAGGCGCTGCATAAAGCAATTTCACCGGAAGAAACGCTGTTTGTGGTCGACGCCATGACCGGCCAGGATGCGGTGAATACGGCGAAAGCATTTCACGATGCACTGCCGCTGACCGGGGTGATTCTCACCAAGGCTGATGGTGATGCCCGTGGCGGTGCAGCACTTTCGGTACGCCATATCACTGGTAAGCCCATCAAGTTCATGGGGGTTGGTGAGAAAGTAGACGCCCTAGAGCCTTTCCATCCGGATCGTGTGGCATCACGGATTCTGGGTATGGGCGACATGCTGTCGCTGATCGAAGAAGCCGAGCGCACGGTAGATAAGGACAAAGCCGCCAAGCTGGCCAGCAAGGTCAAGAAGGGTGACGGTTTTGATCTGGAAGATTTCCGCGATCAGTTACAGCAGCTCAAAAAAATGGGCGGCATGGGTGGCCTGCTTGGCAAGCTGCCTGGCATGGGGCAAATGGCTGATATGGCACAAGGCCCTGGTCCGGAAAAAGAGCTTGGCAAGCTGGAGGCATTGATTAACTCAATGACCCCCAAAGAGCGCCGCAAGCCCGATATCATCAATGGTTCGCGCAAACGCCGTATTGCAGCGGGTGCTGGCCTGCAAGTACCTGACCTGAATCGCCTGCTAAAACAGCATAAGCAGATGCAGAAAATGATGAAAAAAGCAGGCAAAAAAGGCGGGATGCAGAAAATGATGCGCGGCATGTCGGGCATGATGGGC
>NZ_JABUZD010000090.1:0-2823 GCF_014897875.1 Halomonas sp. 3A7M | reverse complement strand
CAGGTCAACATGGATTCCCGCTAAGGGCCTGCGGGAATGACGAGTGCGGCTCGGAGGACTAGGGTGGAGTCACCATCAGGCACTTATTAAACAAAAAACACAGCCTAGGCATAATACCTAGGCTGCGTTGATAGTTTAAATACCATAATCTCGCTCGACTTTGGCAATGCGCGTCTTAAAATGCCGGTACCACTGCTGATGGCCTAGACGCTGGGCTTCCAGATGCTCAGCGTGGGCCTTCCACGCTTTGATTGAGGCCAAATCAGCCCAGTATGACACCGTCACACCCACTTCATTTCGGGCAGACTCTACTCCCAAGAATCCCGGCTGCTGTGCTGCAAGTTCAACCATTCTGGCCGCCATTGCGTCATAGCCGTTATCGATCTCGGTGCGTTGTGAGGTAAAAATAACCGCGTAGTAAGGCGGCTCGGGCGTGTTAGCAATACTAGGCATAGCATCACCACTTTGGTACGCGCCGGGTGCGGCATCAGTCATTTACAAATACCTATTACAAAGAAGCATTACACAGAACTATTACACAGAGCTATTGCACATAATAACCACTGACTCGCCACTCACCATTTTCAAGATGAGGTGTTACGGTTTCTACTCCTCTCGCTTTATTTTCAAACCGAGTATGGAAGATAAAAACCATGTAGTCGCCATCGGGCGCACCCGGCATAGATCGGTAGTGAGAGACTTGCACTTGTCGACGTGATTCTACCGGCCCAAACTCATTACGTGCTAACTCAATAATGCGCCTAAGCATGCTAGGCGATAGCGGCGTTTTTAGTAGCGGCGATGAGCTCTCCCAGGCTTGTTCAACCTCACCATTATCAATTGACTCTAACCACGCGAGCGCCGCTGATTCAGCCGTATTTGCAAACGCCTGAGCATAGGTGACTAGGCTAAGCAGTATCGCAGCAAGAAGGAAAGCAGGTGATTTGGGCATGGCTAACTCATATGGCGGCTTGGTGACTGTGGCCTGTTAAGTGATTATCGGACAATGACTGAATTTCTTTAGCACCGAACCACATAACTGCAAAACGAAGGGGGCGAAAATCCTTCTGGATTTCCCCCCGTCACTGCTGCGTCGACCGTTAGTTAACCGCCTAACGACAGTACTTAATAACCCACGTAATAGCCTAATACCAGCGCTGCCCAGCACATAACGTAAACCAGTACCAATAAAGGGGTAATAACACGTAGCCACTGCGCGTAGGAAACCCGGCCTAGCGCTAGCATGGCAAGGGTGCCACCAGACGTTGGTACAATCAGGTTAGTCAAACCATCCCCCACCTGGAATGACGTGATCATTAATTGACGGCTCATGCCAATTAAGTCTGCCAAAGGAATCAAAATCGGCATGGTAACCAATGCTTGGCCCGATCCGCCCGGAATAAACAGGTTAATCACGCCTTGAATAACACTTGAAGCGACAGCCGCCACAGCGGTAGGCATATCACCCACCAGAGCGCTAAGGGAATTAACAATCGTATCGATAATCTGGGCATCTTTAAGGATGACCTGAATAGAGGCTGCAACACCAATCACTAAGGCGCCGGCGGTTACCGATGAGGCGCCTTCCATCATCTGTCTTACCAGCGCATTGGCTCCCAGGCCGTTAGTGAGTCCAATAACAATCGCCATCAGCAAGAACATGGCGGCAATTTCATTGATGTACCAACCGCGAGTAAACACACCGATTAGCATGATAATCAGGCCAGCAATAAAAATAGCTAATGTAATGATGTTCTGGCGTGTCAAGGTATAGTCTTCGAGACGCTTGGTTAGCTCGGCTGGGTTGTCATCGTGGTAGTCCATTTTGACGACGTAACGGCAGATAAAAAGCGTCAAGGTAGCCAGGCACGCAACAACCATCAGCGTACGTAACCACCAGCCTGAAAACGTGGGTAATTCACCAATACCTTGCGCAACGCCAACGGTGTATGGATTGATCGGCGATAAAGCGAAGCCAATGCCGATGCCCCCCACGGCCATCACAACACCGACTAAACGAGAGCAGCCAATGGCAGACGCTATCAGTACACCAATGGGTACGAGCGCAATATTATTTTCGAAACCAACCGCAACGCCAAAGAAGCCATAGATAAAGGTGCCAGCAGCAATAATCAGGTTGCGGCTTTTAATGCTATTTTCAGCGCCGACGCGATGAACGGCGACACCAATGGCATTTTCCAGCGCGCCTGTCTTCTGCAGAATATGAAACAGCCCACCAGCAATAAACACGATAAACAGATATTGCGACGCATTAATCAGACCTTGCGGTATGGCGACGAAAATCTTAAAAAAATGCAGATTCGCAACATCTGACAAATACATGAAAGATTCAGGAATAACCGTCGTACGACCATCGACAGTCTGACGTTCAAACTCGCCTGCGGGCACAATAAACGTCATTAGGTAGTAAGCGTTCATTCTAAGACGTCCTGCCGCCCGGCTGACATTCGCCCTACAGTAACCTCACATTTGCCCACACGAGGTTACCCCCATGAGAAAGCACCGCACCCCGGAACAGTGGCAGGCCCTGGTTGACCAGCATCGTGACAGTGGTCTGTCAGCTTCGCAGTTTTGTAAACAAGAGAACATTGGCTATTCCAGCTTCTGCAACTGGCGAAAGCGCCTGTCCGATCAGCCGACCGATAATTCGACAGACTCTGGAGAAGCCAGCTTTCTCGATTTGTCGTCACTGATGGGCACGTCGCCATCATCCGGCTTAGGCTGGAATATTGTGCTCAGCCTGGGTAACGGCGTCGAGCTACGGCTGAGCCAGAACGGATGATCGGGCTCGATAGCCAGGCG
>NZ_JABUZD010000088.1:0-1083 GCF_014897875.1 Halomonas sp. 3A7M | reverse complement strand
TAAGTGGTTATGCAAAAGTTATCGAGTTACTTTTTCCGTAATTATCACATACGTTTTTGACCGCTTCACAGAGCTTGTCGAACGAACTGTAGGCTGTCAGCGGTAACCACTTGTATTTGATTTCACGCCAAAGAATTTCGATCAGGTTCAGCTCCGGCGAATAAGGCGACAGATATACCAGATGAATGCGGTGTGCCATCCAATCGATGATTTTGCGCTGGAAAGCTTTGGAACGGTGCATTTTGGCATTGTCCAGTACAACGACGGCGAAGGCGTCAGGACTTTTCTGTGCCGCGAACTGATCGAACGCTTCTATAACGGTCTCTGTCTTCACTGACTCGGTTGTCATACGATGGAAAAAGCTACCTTTCCTGGTGAGAAAGCCCAGCACATTGAGCCGCTTGCTACGTGAATAGGCGGTCACTTCCCAAGGCTTACCTACCGGGCTCCATGCATAGGGAAGTGATGATGATTGAGAGAAGCCAGCTTCATCAAAGAAGTAAAGATCACACTCGCCATTGTCTTCCCATTCCTTCAAAGCATTGATCAAACCTTGTGTACGACGAAAATCCGTTTCGTCACGCAGCGCAGTCAATGAGCGGCGTACCCGCTTACAACTGTTGCCGTTTTTTTTAATGCACGACGTAACGTGTCCTGGCTGACGACTTTACCTGTCTTATCCTGAAACTTAGCATGGAGGACAGGTAATTGATGCGGGTGCTCTTCAACAAGTTGCTGTAACACAGCAAGCTCGCTTTCGTTGAGAAGGCTAGGTCGTCCTTCACGAGGTTTATCTTGAAGGCCTTCAATACCGTCTTTTTCCCATTGGGATAACCAAGTAGACACCGTATCGCGTTTAACCCCGAGGATGTCGCGAATCTGGTTAATCGTATGGCCTTTGTGGCTGAGCAAGATGGCGTGGGCTCTGCGGCGTAGTGCTCTCTTTTCACCATGCTGGTAGGCGTCATTAACGATAGGTTGCTGGTCGGGCGTCAAAGAAATGAAGCGCAAGCGACGAGACATGGTGCATCTCCCTTGTTATAAGCCTCGCTTTATACACCATAACTTATGCGGATTCACTTA
>NZ_JABUZD010000086.1:0-702 GCF_014897875.1 Halomonas sp. 3A7M | reverse complement strand
GGCTACGGGTCTGAGCGCACGATAAATTTTGAATAGCCACTTATGCTGTACATAAGAAAAGGAATGCCTGAGTTGATAGCGCCCAATATCAAAACCTTGCCTAGTTTACCTCTGAATTCCAGGCTTTTGCGTATGATTAAGATGATAAAAGCTAAACCCAGTAGGCCAAAAAAGACTCTAAAAAATGCTGTGTTGATTGGCCCTATCGCTGGGGAGGCGATGCGCATGAAAAGAAAGCTAGCTCCCCAGATAGCGGCTAATGATAGGAGTCGTATATAGTCGATTGCTTTCATTTTATTCCCCATTTTAAGGTTTTCTATTAGTCAACAAGCCCTAGGGTTATCCTCGTGTGGCTCAGTATTGCCGCCTTTGGAACATGGGAGAAACCCGTTTCTTGCTGTCTTTGTAGTCGGTACAAAATAGGCATCGCTATGACGTTTACAGATCTGTTTGAAAACGACGATATGAAGTTGATTAACCTGCTTCCACAAGATGGGGCGGTCTATTACCACGGCAAACTTCTAGAGACGGCCATTGCCGATATGTATCTAGCTAAATGTCGGGACGAACTAAGTTGGGAGCATGATCGAGCGTTTATTTACGGAAAAGAGATCGTTACCAAGAGGAAAATAGCCTGGTATGCAGATGCGCCGGTCTCTTATACCTGAATCCGTGAAGCTGGCGCCGATACTTTCCCTATCA
>NZ_JABUZD010000089.1:0-27172 GCF_014897875.1 Halomonas sp. 3A7M | reverse complement strand
TTACGGAAAAAGTAACTCGATAACTTTTGCATAACCACTTACTGCCGCCATATAGACTTGCAAGAAAAATTAATCTAATTTAGGAAAAATATATTAAGGAGCCTCTGATTAATGTTATAAGCGCAGGCCAGACAAGGAAAAAATCAACGAAAAAAGGACCGGGCTCGCGCACGAGGCGACTTTTAACGCTGTATGGACAAGCGTAATAGTTAACCAGAGGTTTCGTAGACGAGATTGCCTTCGAGCTAAATACATGCCCTCGAAAACGCTTTGACTTTAAATGCTTTAATTAGGCAAATTATTGAAAACGCCCAGGACGCTGAGCAACTTCATCCAATGCCCAACCTTGAGTACGCAACTCGCCTTCTAAAATAGCCTCAACCTCCGGCGTGAGGTCAGGGAAAAAATTTAGTCCCGTACGCGCTTCTATTTCATCGATAGTGACCAGATAGTCGGCTAACGATTCATTACCACTAACGTCCTGGGGCATAATAAACGCCAGCGCCAGCGGTGTGTCACTATCCGGCACCACTATAATTTTATAAAACGCCTCGGGCACTTCCACAAAACCGACCCGATTAAACACGTTATCCATAAAACGCTCAGGGAATACCGGCCCTGTAATGACCTGCAGCCGATCAAAACGTGGCGCAAAATGATCCATCACAGACTCTTCCAGACGCTGCCAAAGCTGGCGGTTCAAGTTTGGCCGCTGAGGTGTCATGTTACTCATCAAAAAGGTATCGACCTGGGCATTGCGCCCATGTACAGCCGCAATAGCGTAGTTGGGAGCCAGATGGCCGCGGTCATAGCCACTACCGGAGTAACTAGTCGTCCCTATTGGCCATAACGTGCGCCAGTCAGCTTTAAAATTAGGCCGTGGGCCAATACGAGTATCATCGGACACTGCTTCGACTTGATAACTGACCCAAAGTGGGTTTACCCGCACATCAGACCATCCCGCTAAGAAGCCATCGTTTCTCAGCACACGGTGAAACGTTGTTAGCTGAAACCCATCCCAGGTAGGCACCCCCATCCAGGTATAGTCATCCTGATGCTGACGCTCCTGAAACTCCCAAAGCCCCGTTCCTACTATGACAAAAAGCACAGCGATACCCAGGCGTTTTCCCTGACGACGCCAGCGCGAAAGCGATTTCCCCAACAGACTTACTCCCTACAATAATGATTCTGCATCCTGCTTTTTATGTCAGGTAATTTATTGGTTACCAACCCAGGGAAAACATCGTTTCTAGGTCGTGACGGGAGTGCACCTGCATCGCATTCAGCGTTTCGGTATCGCTAATGCCCTCGACAGCGTTTAGACGTTCCGTGACCAGTTCAGCAAGGCTTTCAAAATCAGGGGTCCGGGCAATAGCGACCAAATCATAGCGACCACACGTCGAATAGACTTCACTAATACCGTCTACATCAGCAAGGCGCTCGGCGACTGCTTTTACCTGGCCTTTCTCAGTATTGATTAAAATCACAGCATTTTGCATAGCACCCCCAAAATAGCGTTAACAACAATCTAATCAGCAACCAGAGGCGAGTATAACAGGCTGCTTGCCAAGACCAAGCACCGCTCAGTGACGTGGTTAATTGTCGCGCTTTTCATAAGGTTATTCGCACTAATTTTGAGCATGCGCTAGCATGGCTTAGAGAACTCCGGCTTATTAGCCTTGTCGGAGTATTAGAGGTGGTTCACCACCCAATAACATAAGCAAAAAAACGTCAAACCGTGACGCTAAGGAGACACCATGGCTAATCAGAGCCGTCGTAAGTTCATGCGCAATAGCGTAATGGGTCTAGCCGCCCTGCCATTTGGTGCTGGCATCCTGTCAAAGACTGCTTTTGCCCAGGAACTGCCTCGCCTTGACCCATCTAACTCTACTGCCAAGGCACTTAATTACGTTGAAGTAGCCAGTGACGCAAGCGACCACCCGTCCTACGAGGAAGGAGAGCTGTGCTCAAACTGCATGTTCTTTAATGCAGAAACTGAAGGTTGCCAGCTGTTCCCGCAAAATAGCGTTGAAGCAGGCGGCTGGTGCCAGTCCTGGACTGCCAAAGGCTAATGTTAGTAGCCAACTGTTCTTGGTGAAACAACCAAGCTTGACCACTACCCCGCGCTTGCCGCGGGGTAGTTATTTAACCTTAACTCACCTCTTTGTTTTCCTCCTCAATCGGCCACTGGTAACGGCGCGTCACACGCCCCTCTTCCATTGAGACCAAATGCACCGGAAATCCCCATAGTTGCTGCAAATGGCGAATCACCGGATATACGCTGCGACCAAGGGGCCGACGGTTATCTTGTACATGGTGTAACGTCAACGAACGATCCCCGCGTATAGCCGCTTCGACAACTTGAATATTGGGCTCACGCACCGATAACGCATATTGAGTTGACAGCGCCTCACGCACTCGCCGATAACCTCGCTCATTATGAATTGCTGCGACTTCCAGTGTTTCCATCTGATCATCATCAACAATTAAGAACAGCTTGAGGTCGCGTATTACCTTGGGGGATAAAAACTGCTGTATAAACGACTCATCCTTGAAGTTCCGCATTGCAAACTCAACGGTATCGCGCCACGGGCTACCCGCAATATCGGGAAACCACTCTCGGTCTTCATCCGTTGGCGCTTCACAAATCCGCTTAATGTCCATAAAGATCGCAAACCCTAACGCGTAGGGATTAAGGCCGCTGTAGTGCGGGCTATCAAAACCTGGCTGATTGATAACCGCGGCATGGGATTGCAAAAACTCCAGCATCAAGCCTTCATCAACCTTTCCTTCATCATACAAGCGATTCATCAGCGTATAGTGCCAAAAGCAAGCCCACCCTTCATTCATTACCTGGGTTTGTCGCTGGGGATAAAAATACTGCGCCAGTTTACGCACGATACGCACAATTTCACGCTGCCAGGGAGCCAAAAGCGGCGCGTTTTTTTCAATAAAGTAGAGCAAGTTCTCTTGTGGTTCAGAGGGATAAAGCCCCCCACTGTGCAAGCCTAGTGGGTCTGCATCACTGTGCAGGCTACCCGGCAGCGAAGGAATTCCATTAGGCGCATCAGGGATTGTGCGCCACAACATATTGACCTGGGTTTGCAGGTAGGCTTCGCGCTCTTCTTGACGCCTTACCTCTTCTTCAGCAGAAATAGGTGAGGGGCGCTTGTAACGGTCGACACCGTAGTTTTGGAGAGCGTGACAAGCATCTAACAATTGCTCTACTGCATGGACACCGTGGCGCTCTTCGCACTGAGCAATATACTTACGAGCAAATACTAGGTAATCAACGATGGAATCAGCATCGGTCCAAGCGCGGAACAAGTAATTGCCTTTAAAGAAAGAGTTATGCCCATAGCAGGCATGCGCAATGACCAACACCTGCATCATTAGCGTGTTCTCTTCCATTAGATAGGCGATACATGGGTTGGAATTAATCACCAACTCATAGGCAAGCCCCATCTGGCCGCGCTTATAGGCTTGTTCAACGGCAAGAAACTGCTTACCAAACGACCAGTGGTGATAGCCTACCGGCATCCCTACGCTCGCGTAGGCATCCATCATCTGTTCAGTGGTAATCACTTCTATCTGATTTGGATAAGTATCTAGGCGGTACTCATCGGCGAGCCTAGCGAGCTCCTCATCGAAGCGCTCCAACACACTAAAATTCCAGTCGGAACCGGTCGCTATTGGCTTACGGGCTACACTCATGGCGTACTCCTCGGTTCGCGTTACTGCTCTTGACTCAACCGACGTTTAAACAGCTCACGGAAGACAGGATAGATATCCCCGGCATCGACAATTTGGCGCATCGCAAACCGTTCGGGGAATTGCGCGGCGACCGTTTCATATTCATGCCACAGCGACTGATGCTCATGGGGGGTAATTTCCACATAAGCGTAGTACTGCAACTGCGGCATAAGCTGTTTAACCAGTAAGTCCCGACAAATATTCGAGTCATCATCCCAGTTATCGCCATCCGACGCCTGGGCGATATAGAGATTCCACTGCCCAGCGGGATAGCGTTTTTCGATGATTTTATTTACCAAGGTGAGCGCGCTGGAAACGATCGTGCCACCGGTTTCACGGGAGTAGAAAAACTCCTCCTCATTGACCTCTCGTGCTGCCGTGTGGTGGCGCACAAATACCAGCTCTACTTTTTCGTAATGCTTTTCCAAAAACAAATAGAGCAGTAAGAAGAAGCGTTTAGCGATATCTTTGTGGTTTTGAGTCATGGAACCAGAAACGTCCATGACACAGAACATCACTGCCTGACTCGAAGGTTGAGGTTGGGCCGATAACTGGTGATAACGCAGGTCATAGGTATCGATAAACGGTACCCCTTCAATGCGCTTTTCCAAGCGTTCTATTTCTGCCTTTAGCTCAACAATTCTCGCCGGGTTGCGCAACACCGGATCCTTGCGTTCTTCTGCAGCGAGCGCCTCTTGAGCTTCTTTCAAGGCTCGCTTAATGGGCGCGCGCATGGCAATGCGGCGCGCGTAAGCTTCACGCATTGATCGGGTAATACTGATTCGCGACGGAACCCCGTCACGCGCAAGCCCCGCACGCACCATTTTTATTTCTTCAAGTGACTTCAATGGTTTGCGCTGCAAATGCGGCAACTCAAGACCATCAAACACAAACTCCAAAAACTCCTCGCGGCTCAGGGTAAATGCAAACTCGTCGTCTCCTTCTCCTTGATTGGAAGCTCCTCCTTCGCCAGTACCATCTCCGCCGCCCTGACCACCAGGGCGGCGAATTTTATCCCCTTCTAAAAACTCTTTGTTGCCTGGCGATACGATATTGCGCGCACCACCCGGACCATGCTGAAACACCGGCTCAGAGATATCCTTGGTTGGAATAGATACCTTTTCCCCTCGTTCCATATCAGTAATGGAGCGGCGGTTAACCGCCTCCTCCACCGAGCGCTTGATATGCTTGCGATAACGTTCCAAAAAGCGCTGCCGATTGACCGCACTTTTATGCTTAGCGTTAGGCCTTCGATCAATAAAGTAGGTCATACGACCTCCCGATTATCCGCTACTGGGACTTGCGCACGCGTAGGTACCACTCGGAAAGCAGCCGAACCTGTTTCTCGGTATAGCCACGATCCACCATGCGCGCCACAAAGTCCTCGTGCTTCTTCTGATCCGACTTCGACGCCTTCGCATTAAACGAAATAACCGGTAATAGCTCTTCAGTATTAGCAAACATCTTATGCTCGATAACGCCTTTGAGCTTTTCATAAGACTGCCAGCTGGGATTCATGCCATTGTTTTGCGCACGTGCCCGTAATACGAAATTAACCACTTCGTGCCGGAAGTCTTTCGGGTTAGAGATACCTGCTGGTTTCTCAATTTTTTCCAGTTCGTCATTCAGTGACTGACGGTTCAACAGTTCGCCCGTTTCGGGATCGCGATACTCCTGGTCTTGAATCCAGAAATCCGCGTAGGTCACATAGCGATCAAAGATGTTCTGCCCATACTCGCTGTAAGATTCCAGGTACGCCGTTTGGATTTCCTTACCAATGAAATCGACATAGCGCGGTGCCAGAAACTCTTTAATAAAGCCGATGTAGCGTTCAAACACCTCCGAAGGCAGCTGTTCCCTCTCTAATGCTTGCTCAAGTACATACAGCAAATGCACAGGGTTCGCTGCGACTTCAGTGCCATCGAAGTTAAACACTTTAGAAAGTATCTTGAAGGCGAAACGGGTAGACAATCCCTGCATGCCCTCATCCACACCCGCCGCATCACGATACTCCTGAATCGACTTCGCTCGAGGATCGGTGTCTTTCAGATTTTCACCGTCATAAACGCGCATTTTGGAGTAGATGCTAGAGTTTTCTGGTACTTTTAGCCGCGAAAGCACTGAGAACTGCGCCAACATACGCAGCGTATCAGGGGCGCAAGGAGCTGCGTTAAGCGAGGAGTCTTCGAGCAGTTTTTGGTAAATCTTGATCTCTTCGGAGACCCGCAGACAGTAAGGCACTTTGACGATATAAACACGATCCAAAAATGCCTCGTTATTGCGGTTATTGCGAAATGCCTGCCATTCCGATTCGTTAGAGTGCGCTAAAATCACACCGTCAAAAGGAATTGCTCCCATGCCTTCGGTAGGGTTGTAGTTACCTTCTTGGGTGGCGGTAAGTAATGGATGCAGCACCTTAATCGGCGCTTTAAACATCTCAACGAACTCCATCAACCCCTGGTTAGCGCGGCAAAGCCCCCCAGAGAAGCTATAGGCGTCGGGGTCATCTTGAGAGTAAAGCTCCAACTGACGAATATCGACTTTACCCACTAGCGAAGAAATATCCTGGTTATTTTCATCGCCAGGCTCAGTTTTAGAGATGGCAATTTGATTCAACCGCGAGGGATAAAGGCGCACCACTCGAAACTGAGAAATATCGCCGCCCGCTTCTTTTAAGCGCTTCGCCGCCCATGGCGACATCACACTGCGCAGATAGCGCTGGGGAATGCCGTACTCTTGCTCCAGAAGCTCACCATCTTCTTCTGGCGAAAAAAGTCCTAGTGGTGATTCATACACTGGCGAGTCTTTAATGGCATAGAACGGAATACGTTCCATCAACAGCTTCAAGCGCTCAGCCAGCGACGACTTACCGCCACCGACTGGCCCCAGTAAATAGAGAATTTGCTTACGCTCTTCTAATCCCTGCGCGGCATGACGGAAGTACGACACAATTTGCTCGATAGCTTCTTCCATACCATGAAATTCAGCAAAAGCAGGATAGCGGCGAATCACCTTGTTCGAGAAAATGCGTGATAGACGCGGGTCTTTCGCCGTGTCGATCACTTCAGGCTCGCCAATGGCTTCCAGCATACGCTCTGAGGCGCTGGCATAAACCTTTGGATCACGGCGACAAAGCGCCAGATACTCCTCTAGGCTCATGTCCTCTTGCTGAACGCGGGCAAATCGGTCTTGAACGTGATCAAAGATGCTCATGGAACTCTCCTGTGGCCCATCCCCCAGCAGCTACCGCCAAGCCCAAACATCAAGCGGTGTGCAATACGAGGTGTTGCTCTATCAGCGTAGTCAGCATTAGCAAAAAGTGATGACTAAACCTTCAACGCACAATGTTTAACAATTTGAGCACAGTAGGAGAGATTAAGTTGCGTTGAATGTGCGGCGCCCTTGAAAACGCTGCTCAGAACGCACAGCGCCGCCTGAAAGACGGCGCAATGGCGGGCAACAATGCGTCTAGTAGACGCTGCTTAGGCAGTATTATTCCAGCACTTCTTTCACATCTGCCAACAGTTGATCCAGCAATTCAACGGTGGTGTTCCAAGCGCATACAAAACGCGCACCGCCCGCTCCAATAAAGGTATAGAAAGTCCATCCTTTGGCTTTCAACGCCTCGATTGCATGAGGAGGAAATTCAACGAAAACACTATTCGCCTGGGTCGGAAACATCAGGGAAACGCCAGGTAGTGCTTGCAGCCCTTCGGATAAATAACGTGCCATGGCATTCGCATGCTCAGCGTTGGTTAACCACGCGCCGCTTTCCAACAATCCTAGCCATGGGGCAGAAACGTAGCGCATTTTCGAAGCCAGTTGACCTGCCTGTTTGCAGCGGTAGGAAAAATCCTCAGCCAAATCACGGTTGAAAAACAGAATCGCCTCACCAAACGCTAACCCGTTTTTGGTTCCCGAAAAGCACAACACATCGACGCCTACCTGCCACGTTAGCTCGGCAGGGCTTGCATTGAGACCAGCGCAAGCATTGGCGAACCGCGCGCCGTCCATATGCAGGCGTAAATCGTGCTTGTCTGCCATGGCACGTATCGCGAGTAACTCTTCTCGAGAGTAAACCGTGCCGACTTCTGTCGCCTGGGTAAGCGACACCACTTTAGGCTTAGGATAATGAATATCGCTGCGTTTAGTGACCAGCGCCTCAATACCCTGGGGCGTTAGCTTGCCGTTAGCCCCCGAAGAGGTCAGCAGTTTAGCGCCGTTAGAAAAGAACTCAGGGCCACCACACTCATCGGTTTCAATGTGGGCCAATTCATGACAAATAACGCTGTGGTAGCTGCGCCCCATTGCGGAAAGTGCCAGTGAGTTTGCTGCAGTACCGTTAAACACAAAAAAAACATCGCAATCGTAGTCAAACATTTCACGAAAACGATCTGCCGCACGGGCAGTCCAACGGTCATTGCCGTAGGCCAAATCATCGGCTTGATTGGCTTCCATCAGGTATTCCATAGCCTCTGGGCAGATACCTGAGGTGTTGTCACTGGCTAAAAATCGTGGGGTACACTCCGAGGTCATGACGATAGTCCTTTTATCTGACGGTCTTACGGCGCGAGCTGGGTGCCACTCACGCCTTAATTTGTTAACTGTGGTTAACAGCTACACTGATCGACCAGTCTATCGCCATTTCAACGCTTACGTCACCCGCCTGACTCGCTTGTGCCTACCGCTAAAGGGAAGCGGCAAGACGTGTGCCTTGATCAATGGCCCGCTTTGCGTCTAGCTCAGCAGCTTCATCGGCACCGCCAATCACATGAAAGCATGCTCCCGCCTGGCTTAAAGGCGCGATAAGCTCGCGAACCGACTCCTGCCCAGCGCATACCACGACAGTATCCACCGCCAGCACCTGCTCCTCGCCATCTCGGCGAATGTGAAGGCCGGCATCATCAATTTTCAAATACTCGCAGCCAGTGAGGGTTTTAACGCCCCGTTGTTTTAGTGATGCGCGGTGTACCCAACCCGACGTTTTACCTAGGTTCTTACCTGGTTTAGAGCTTTTGCGTTGAAGCATAACAATGTCACGAAGAGAAACTGGTGGCATTGGCGGTTTCAGACCACCACGATCGCCCACGGCAAGGTCAACGCCCCACTCATCACACCAGGCTGCCACATCCATTTCAGGATGCCCCTGGTCGGCGAGCAGCTCTGAAACATCAAAGCCAATACCACCCGCGCCAATCACGGCTACGCGCCGGCCCACACGCTCAGGGTGCTCAATGGCCTCAGCGTAGCTAAGCACGCTGGCATGGTCAGCCCCTGGTAGCGCAAGTTCACGGGGAATCACGCCGGTGGCAATCACTACCTCGTCAAATTCAGCTAATGTATCGAGGGTAGCCGCTGTATTTAGGCGAACATCCACCGCATGTTTTTCTAGCATTACTCGGAAGTAGCGCAACGTTTCGTTAAATTCTTCTTTACCTGGAATTTTACGGGCGTAATTAAACTGCCCACCCAGCTCGCTACGTCGCTCAAACAGCACCACGTTATGCCCCCGACTGGCAGCGGCCACGGCGGTGGCAAGCCCCGCGGGGCCCCCGCCGACAACCGCTACCCGCTTAGGTGTTTGCGTGGGTTCGAGGGTTAACTCTGTTTCATGACACGCCCTGGGGTTAACCAAGCATGATGTGAGCTTGCCCATAAAGGTGTGGTCTAGGCAGGCTTGGTTACAGGCAATACAGGTATTAATTTCGTCTGAAAGGCCCGCCTCGGCTTTACGCACCCATTCAGGGTCAGCCAAAAACGGGCGTGCCATCGACACCATATCGGCATGCCCCTCTGCTAGCACGCGCTCAGCAACCTCGGGCATATTGATACGGTTGGTGGTGATCAGCGGGATGGATAGTGCTGATTTAATACGTTTGGTAACTTCGGTAAACGCTGCACGAGGTACGCTAGTCACAATGGTTGGTACTCGGGCTTCGTGCCAGCCAATACCAGTGTTGATCACATTTGCGCCTGCAGCTTCAATGGATTGGCCAAGTTGCACCACTTCTTCCCACGTACTGCCTTCTTCCACCAGATCAATCATCGATAGGCGAAAGATCATCAAAAAGCGCTCGCCCACTGCCGCGCGAATGCGTTTCACAATTTCGATCGGGAAGCGAATACGGCGCTCAAAATCGCCGCCCCACTCATCATCACGCTGATTGGTACGACGACAAATGAACTGGTTGATCAAATAACCTTCAGAGCCCATTACCTCAACACCGTCATAACCCGCCTGCTGGGCAAGCTGGGCACAGCGCACATAGTCGTCTATCTGCTGCTCAACGTCGTCGCTTGAAAGTGCCCGAGGCATAAACGGGTTGATCGGCGCCTGCAGCGCAGAAGGTGCCACCAGCTCTGGCGAGTAGGCATAGCGCCCAGCATGGAGAATCTGCATACACAGATGTCCGCCCGCGTCATGAACAGCGTCAACCACGCACTTATGCTCAGCTAGCTGAGACTCGTCAGTGAGGGCATTAGCCCCTTGGAACACAGCGCCTTCAGCATTAGGAGCAATGCCGCCCGTCACAATCAGGCTGACACCCGCGCGAGCCCGCTCAGCATAGAAGGCTGCTAGACGCTCAAAACCGTTGGGAGCTTCTTCTAAATTGGTGTGCATTGAGCCCATCAACACACGATTAGGCAGCGTTAAATGGCCAACGGTCAGTGGTCGAAACAGATGCGGGTAAGCGGGCGTATGGTTCATCACGGTACTCCTTTATATTATTAACAACATTCAAACAAGCGTATGACATACACCGCCTCACGTACAGTCCTTTACACCCCTTAATCTGTCACCCTTTGGCCGCCTTGCGAAACCATCAACCTTTGTGGCAAAGCACTTGCTCCTCTTGCGAAAGCACGTCACATTACCAGGCTAACGATAAGGGAACGCGCTATGCCATTGATTTACTTTTTACCGCCACTGGCCACTGTGTTGATTTGGTCAGGGAATATGACAATTAACCAATTAACAGTGGGTGCCATTGCGCCCAGCAGTATCGCTTTTCTACGTTGGTTGCTGGCACTGGCGGTAATGACACCGTTTGTGCTTCCTGCGGCATTACGTCATCGCGATGAAATACGCCGCCACTGGCCGAAACTGGCGTTGCTAGGGCTACTTGGCATGGGGCTATGGCAAGGCTTGGCGTATATGGCGGCGGAAACAACGACTGCTACTAATATGGGCATTTTGGCTGCCATGGTGCCGCTTCTCACCGTACTATTAAGCGCTCTGATCTTGCGCGAGCCGCCTACCTTAGGCGGTATTGCCGGGGGCGTTCTGGCGTTTATTGGCGTCACGGTACTGCTTGGGCGAGGCAACCCCTTGTCTCTGCTGCAACTGCAGGTAGCCATCGGTGACGCATTGATGGTGGTTGCTGCCACCTGCTACGCCCTTTACGGTGTAATGCTGAAGCGCTGGGCGATGAACCTACCCCCTTGGGTCATGCTCTATGCCCAGGTCTGCTTTGCGGTTCTATTCCTGCTGCCGCCCTATTTAATGGGTCCCATGACACCGGTAGATAGCCACAATATAGGGTTAATTCTCTACGCAGGCATTCCTGCCTCCATCATTACCACGTTCTTATGGATGCGCGCGGTGCGCCAAATCGGCGCGAACCAATCGAGTATCTTTATCAACTTAATGCCGCTATTTAGCGCCCTGATTGCCATGGCGTTTTTAGGCGAGCAGGTGGCCGGGTTCCACTTTATGGGTGGGCTACTCATTCTTGCCGGGGTCATCATGGCACAAACGCTGACACGCCCCTTGGTGCGCCCTATTGCGGCGGATAAAACGAGCAACGCACAGCAATGATACAATAGGCCACCTTCATTCGACGGCCGGGAACCCCTGAACATGTCCTTAGAAGAACTGCACCTTAATCTTCGCAACCTCACCAGCGATGACTACGACCAGCTCAAAACGCTGATGGATGCGGTATATCACGACATCGGCGGTGCGTGGCCAAAGCACACTATTGACAAGCTCATTCAGGAATTTCCTGATGGCCAAATTGCCATTGAGGACGATGGTACGCTGGTGGGCGTTGCGCTAACGGTACAGGTCGATTACGACGAGTTTTCTAACCCGCATAAATATGACGACCTGATCGGCCATCGTGAAACTATCCTTAACGACCAAGATGGCGATGCCATGTACGGGCTGGATGTGTTGATCCACCCCGACTACCGTGGCTATCGCTTAGGTCGGCGTTTATATGAAGCCCGCAAAGAGCTGTGCCGCTCGCACAACCTGCGTGCAATTCTGGCAGGTGGACGCATTCCCGAGTACCACCAGCACGCCCAAGAACTGACCCCAGCAGAGTACATCGAAAAAGTCTCTCGCAAAGAGATCTACGACCCGATTTTGTCGTTCCAATTGGCTAACGACTTCCAAGTAAAACGCTTACTGCGTAAATATTTGCCGGAAGATGAGCAGTCCCGCGGCTATGCCACGCTGTTGGAGTGGAACAACATCCTGTTCGAGCCTGCTGAGAGCGTGCTAGATACCCGCCCGACTCAAGTACGAGTGGGCGCAGTACAGTGGCAAATGCGTGAGTTCGCTTCCGTGGAAGCAGCCCTGCAACAAATTGAGTACTTTGTTGACGCATTATCAGATTATCAAAGTGACTTTGCGGTATTCCCGGAGTTGTTCAATGCGCCACTGATGGGCCTACAAGACCGCTCGGCCCAGCAGGATCAAATGGGCGCGATTCGCTTTTTAGCGGGCTTCACCGAGCGTTTTAAAAGCGAGCTTTCGCGGATGGCGGTGTCGTATAACATCAACATCGTTGGTGGCTCGATGATTGAAGTCGGTGACGATGACCGGCTATACAACATTGCCTACTTATTCCACCGGGATGGCAAAATCGAAAAGCAGTCGAAGCTGCATATCACCCCCCAAGAGCGCCGCGACTGGGTGATCGAAGGGGGTGATAACCTGCAGGTCTTTGACACCGATGCAGGTCGCGTGGGCATTTTGATTTGCTACGACGTTGAGTTCCCGGAGCTTGGCCGCCTGCTAGCCGATCAGGATATGGATATACTGTTTGTACCGTTCTGGACAGACACCAAAAACGGCTATCTGCGAGTACGCCACTGCGCCCAAGCAAGAGCCATTGAAAACGAGTGCTATGTAGTACTGTGTGGCAGCGTCGGCAACTTACCTTCGATCGAGAACCTGGATATCCAGTATGCCCAATCGGCAGTGTTCTCACCGTCAGACTTCGCTTTCCCCCACGATGCAGTGCTGGCGGAAACCACGCCTAACACCGAAATGATCTTCTTCTCGGACCTAGACCTGACGCGTCTTACCGTTGTGCGTGCCGAAGGCTCAGTCACCAACTTGAAAGATCGTCGCAAAGATTTATTTGACCTACGCTGGCGCGACTGGTCCTGGAAGTCTGGGGCTAATCTGGAAGAGTAAATTAATAACGCCGCCGAATGAACTGGCACTCAATAGTACCCAATAGTTGGGCGGCGTTATTTTTACAGCGCTTCTGGCTCAATCAGGCCAGACAAGATGGGCAGGAACGCGCCCTTTGCTATCAAACATAACGCCTTCATCGCGCAATTTCTGATGCTGGCGGTCAGCACCGCCGTGGTCGGCTAGCGTTAGCGACGCAGCAATGACGCGATGCCAGGGTAGCTGATGCCCTTCTGGTAAGTGGCGCATCGCCGAGCCAACCATGCGCGGCGTAGCGCCCTCCGTCATCGCCGCGATACGCCCATAGGTGGTTACCCGCCCAGCAGGAATCTGATCAACAATGGTATAAATTTGTTCGAGCAGTTCTGGGCGTGGCATTGTCACCTCTTTTAAATCAACGTATTACTAGAGTGTTTCGACCAGTTGATCGATCGCTTGGAACGCTTCTTTTAGCGCAGCATCACGCTGAGCGTCACCCATATTCAAGCCTTCCGCAAAGACAACATCCACATCGCTAATGCCCATTAAACCGAGCATGGCTTTAAGGTGTGGCGTTTGGCTGTCTAATTCAGTCCCTGCGTACTGACCACCGCGAGCCGCTAAAATAATCGCACGCTTACCTTCAAGCAAACCCTGCGGACCATTTTCAGTGTAACGGAAAGTTTCACCAGCGCGCAGCACGCGGTCAAACCACGCTTTCAACTGGGACGGAATACCTAAATTATACAGCGGCACCGCCAGTACTAAGACATCACTCGCCCGTAGCTCTGCCAACAGTTCGTCAGAGTGAGCTGCTAACGCTTGTTGATCGGCGTTGCGCTCGTTGGCAGGCGTCTGCCATGCACCGAGTTCTTCGATCGCAAGGTGCGGTAACGCGTTAGCCACCACATCACGCTGAGTAACCACTACATCATGAGCTTCCGTTTTGGTTTTAAAATGGTTGGCTAACGCATTGGACTGGCCGTTTTCGCCTAAAATAGAAGAAGTTACAAGCAGTGCACGTGTAGTCATGGATAATTTCCTAACGTATTAGTGGGAACTCTGGTGACTATTTTACGGCGCTTTTCGATTAAAAAAAGCGCAACGTTTCCCCTGTCTTATTCGAAAAAATCGAATACATAGACAACAAAAAGCCCCGCCCTGCGGTGCTCGCAGGGCGGGGCCTTTCGTCTATCGCATCAAAAAGTAGCGTTTATTTCCGCTTTGGCCACGCGCTAGGATCTACTTTATTTACTAATTTAGGGAATTTACTGGGATCAAACACAGGCTCTTGGCCAGCCTTCAACTGAGCGTCGTAATCACGGAACAGTGCAAAGGCAATCGGCGATAGCAGCAAAATAGCCACTAAGTTAATCACTGCCATCATACCCATGGAAAGATCGGCAAAATTCCAGATAGCACCTAAGCTAGCAACCGAGCCTACCATCACCATACCGAGTACCGCCAAGCGATAAATCAGCACCGCAATAGGCGCACGACGGCCTGCCAAGTACTCAATATTAGATTCACCGTATGAGTAGTTAGCGATCACCGAAGTGAATGCAAACAGCAAGATCGCCACGGCAATAAACATACCGCCCCAATCACCCACATGGCTAGAGAGCGCGATTTGGGTAAGCTGAATACCGTTGTTTTCTTCGCCAGCCAGCAGCTCAGGCCCAGCCATAATGATGATGGCCGCAGTGGCAGTACAAATGACCAAGGTGTCTAAAAACACGCCCAGCATTTGAATAAACCCTTGCGCAGCGGGATGGTCTGGCTGAGTACTGGCGGTCGCGGCAGCATTGGGCGCTGAACCCATACCCGCCTCGTTAGAAAACAGACCACGCTGAATACCGTTCATAATAGCTTGAGAAATGGCATACCCCATTGCACCACCGGCCGCCTGCTCTAAACCAAACGCACTCTTAATAATAGTCATAAAGGCAGCGGGCAAATCGCTGATATTGAGCGCCACCACCGTGAGTGCCAACAGCAAATACAACAGTGCCATCAGCGGCACCACTAGCTCAGCTACTTTAGCAATCGACTTCAGGCCGCCAAATATAATGGGCGTAATCACCGCCATCAGAACTAACCCCATGGCCCAGGTGGGAATGGCAAATGCCTGTTCCATGGCCTGGGCGATGGAGTTGGCCTGTACGCTGTTAAACGCCAACCCGAACGCGATAATTAAGCAGATCGAAAACAGTACCGCCAGCCAGCGAAGCCCCAGGCCACGTTCAATATAGCGAGCCGGACCACCACGGAAGGTGTTATCA
Organism: Halomonas sp. 3A7M; assembly: GCF_014897875.1. Classification (NCBI taxonomy): domain Bacteria; kingdom Pseudomonadati; phylum Pseudomonadota; class Gammaproteobacteria; order Oceanospirillales; family Halomonadaceae; genus Halomonas; species Halomonas sp. 3A7M. The sequence goes on along the minus strand of NZ_JABUZD010000089.1, from coordinate 11,728 downwards.
CCGTGATCAACTTTATAGGCCTGGGCTAGAGTGGACTCCACAAAACTGGTCGCCATACCCACCATGGCGGTCAGCCACATCCAAAAGATCGCGCCGGGACCACCAAAATAAATCGCTACCGCCACACCAGCTAGGTTACCGGTACCAACCCGTGCCGCCAGACTGGTAGAAAGTGCCTGAAAAGAAGAGATACCGCCGTTAGATTGACGCGAACTGCGCAGCAGTTTGAACATGTGTCCAAAGTAACGTACTTGGATACCGCGGGTCATAATGGTGAAGTAGAGGCCAGCACCGATCAGCAGGTAGATCAGCACACTGCCCCATAGCAGCCCGTTGCCGCGATCAACCATCGCCGTCAACAGAGGAGGAAGAGTAAAATCCATAGGTAATGCGCCTTTTGTATAACAGTGGAGGCGCCTCATTCTTCACGGCTGCACCAAAATGGCAAGAAAAATGGAAAAATTCCTATCAGACAGCCATTACCACTAACTAAATTGGTCTCATTAGCCACGCTTAAACACCGAATATGATTTCATCCAGTTACGCCTCTAACGTATGCTGTCGCTTTTTTAGTACCAGCGACGGGGAAATAGATGTCACGCACGTTACTAAAAGGCATTGGGCTAGTTGTTGTAGTGGTCATGCTGGGTATCATGTGGCGTTGGCTTCAGCAGCAAGGCTTACTCACCGAAACCCACCTGACCGAGCTAGCGTCCACCATCAGTCAATGGAAGCAAGCTCCCTGGATGTTTGTCGCCGTGATAGCCGTTTATACCGGCTCGCTACTGATCATGTTTCCGTTAAGCCTGCTAGTCGTATTGACCGGCCTACTGTTTGGGCCGCTGTGGGGGCTGGCTTATGCCACGCTGGGTACGCTTAGTTCTTCGGTCGCCTCTTATTGGGTCGGCTATTGGATGGGGCGCGACGCACTAATGCGCTATGGCGGACGCCATTTGCGTGGGCTTTCCGGCTACTTATCCAAGCGCGGCATTCGCACCATGGCTGTGATCAATCTGTTGCCCTTAGCCCCTTTCACGCTCACCAATATGCTAGCCGGTGCGTTTCATGTTGATTTTCGCGATTACATGATCGGATCGACCTTGGGAATTGTGCCAGGGCTCGCGGCGGTAATACTGCTAGGAAGCCAATTGGGCGCCCTATTTACCGCGGCGTCTCATCAAGAATTGGTATGGGCAGTAATAGGCCTTGGCGCTGGCGTGGGACTGCTGTGGTTGCTAAAGCGTATAGCGACCTCACGATCTAGCAAAAATAACAACGACCCGGCCTGAAACAGCGGCTATTTCGCGTAATACTTGGCCAGTACCTCGGCATAGAAGTGCGCGACCGCTCCTGCAAACTTAGCAATATCATAGTCGCTAGCAAATCTTTTTGCCTGCTTGCCCAGGGTGTCTCTCAACGCGTTATCCTCGGCTAACGCCATTACTCGCTGCCCCCACTTTTGCCGATTTTGCGGCGTTTTATAGCCATTAAAGCCATCACGCACTACGTCATCAATACCGCTAGAGCGTACCGCCACAACTGGCAGGCCAGCGGCCATGGCTTCTAAAATCACCATGCCTTGAGTTTCAGAAGTAGACGCAAACACAAAGATGTCGCCTAAGTGGTAATAGCGCGCCATCTTCTCCGGCGGCACAGCGCCCACCAAAGTTACCTGCTCCTGCAGCGCTAATGCTTCTATATGCTGTTGAATGGTTTGTCGATCAGGGCCATCACCAATTAACAATAAGCGCAACGACTGCCTGCCCAGTTTTTTCAATTCCGCCAATGCCTCCAGCATAAAACCAATATTTTTTTCTTGGCTAATTCTCGAGACACTCACCAACACCGTGTCGGCTGGATCGATGGAAAGCTGATGGCGCAGCTCTTCCAGCGCATCACGATCCGTGTCGGCGAATCGCGCCGTATCAATGCCCGTAGGCTGTATTAGCGTCGGTGTTTTCACCCCAATCATGCGTAGATACTCTTCTGCCGAGTAGGTGGGCACGATGACGCCTTGGCAGCGGTTAGAGAAGTGTTTGATCAACGAATGCGAAATCAAATTACGAAACAGAGCTCCAGGCAGCGGCACAAAATGGGCGTAATGTTCTAACCGTGTGTGATAGGTATAAACAACCGGCACACGTAGCCGCCGCCCCATCCATAGCCCCATCGACCCCAGCCAAAAAGGATGATGGACATGGATAATATCCGGCTTAAAGCGCTGCAGGCAGTGGCGAAAACGTGCACTAAACGGATTGGTCAAACGGAACTCACGCTTTTCACCAAAGGCCATCACAGTGGGTACACGCAAGATCGTCTCATCGTCTTGCCACGCCTCTCGATAACGCGGCACCAACAACTGCACCTGATGTTTTAACTCGCTTAGTCCTTGACGAAGTCGCTCAACGGAAACCGACACGCCGGAGACGAACGGGAAGTAGTTATTCGATATCATCGCCACCCGCAGGGGCTTCTCCAGATACGGTGTTGGGTCGATATCAAAATCTGGGTAATAGTGGCGCTCTTCAAAAATCAGTCGGTACAAGCGCATCGCCAGCAGTGACAACACCCCGACAATGAGCAGGAAGCGAGGGTAGCTGACGTAAAAAAACGCATAAATCGTTGAGGCAACGCTGCTGAGCATACGCCACCAGCCTGGACTATCCACATTCAGCCGAACGGGTGTTATAGCTACGTTTTCGCCATTGACCTCGACCACTACATAGTGATGAAAACTGTCATTAGCATCCATTAAAATGCCGCCAGCTCCCCCCGTGGTGACGTAATCCACACCATTCAGCGATTGGTGTGAATAAAGCGACAGGTTGGCCGAAAACACACTGTCCACCGCGTACTGCTCTGACAAGCGCATAATGCCTTCACTCAGCCGTGGATCATTGAGGTAATTATCGGCTTCAAATAAGGGCGCATCGCTAATCACGTTATGCAGTGGCAAGCCAATGAACAAAAACCGATGCTGCGCTTCAGAGGCAGCCAGCTCGCGCTCTAACCAATCTAGCTGCCATGAGGTAGACGACTTACCCGTACCATCCAAAAAGATAAAATGGCTGTTACCGGCAACGAAGGAATAAAAATGCGGGCCAAAGTATTCATAGAAAAGATAACTGCCAAAATCGCTGTCTTCATGGGCGCCATAAGTCAGCACATACGGCACGCTTAACTGCTCTAAACTTTGGGAAATCGCCTTATAGCTCTCCTGCTGCCCCCCACTCACCGCATTCCCCGCTGACACCATAAAATCAATATCGCTTTGGTTCAGCATGGGAATGATTTCATCCTGAAACACATTCACTGAATTATTGATATTACCTACTACCGCAAAACGGTAGGAGTTTCGTTCTGCGAGTTGCTCACGGATATCCGCCACTTCCCTAGTGTGCAATGCCTCAAATTCAGGCTTAGCGACATAGAGCCATATTTGGTGAGTAATCAGCCCTGCCACCAGCGCGAGGTTGAGCACAAACAGCAGTCTTAGCCAGCGCTGGCGAGTCAAGCGAAAAGAGCGTCGAAGCATGTAGAGGCGCTTATTGAAAAGAAGTCGTTAGAAAAGAAAAAAATCGGATGTTTAATTCGCTTCACGGCCGTTTATCGTTGCTAACAGACGACGCGAACCACCCTGCTCACGGTGTTCCCCCATCCATATTCCTTGCCAGGTGCCCAGCGCCAAACGGCCATCACGTATGGCGAGCGTTAGCTGAGTACCCAGTAAGCTGGAGGCTACATGAGCGGGCATATCGTCTGGGCCTTCAAGGGTATGGCGAAAATAGTTTAGGCCTTCAGGTACTAAGCGGCGAATAAAGGCATCCAGGTCGTGACGGACGTCAGGATCAGAGTTTTCATTTAATGTAAGCGAGGCAGAAGTATGCATTAACTGCAGGTGCAGTAGCCCTTGACTACACTCGGCCAAGCGCGGCAATGCCCTGGCGATCTCATCCGTAATTAGATGAAAGCCCCTGGGCATTTCCGGTAAGTGAATCTCTTGTTGATGCCACATAACCACTCCTTTGTTGTAGATATTGTAAGGGCTTATTCAGTACAGAAATACCAAAACCTATTTCCATTTCCTTCCGGTTCAAGAGCCACCTAAGGAAACCGTTCATGGCGCTTATTTCACCATACTGATAGATTTAACACTTATTATTCCATGCAGTCATTAGGAGCGTGCAATGCTCACTGCCGAACGAATACCAGGCAAGAAAGTGGGGGAAATCATTGGGCTTATGGCCCTCAGCAGCCTTGTACTAACCGGCTGTACCGGCATTCCTGACGGCACCGAGCCTGTCACAGACTTTGAACTTAACCGCTATTTAGGTCAGTGGTATGAAATCGCCCGCTTGGATCACTCCTTTGAGCGAAACTTAGACTGCGTAACGGCTAGCTACAGCTTACGTGACGATGGCGGTGTCCGTGTGATCAATCGTGGCTACAACCTCACAGAGCAAACATGGAATGAAGCTGAAGGCCGCGCCTACTTTATTGACGATGAAAACATCGGGCGGTTAAAAGTCAGCTTTTTTGGCCCTTTTTATGGCGGCTATAACGTTTTAGAACTGGATGAAGACTATCAGTGGGCGCTGGTATCAGGCCCGAACCGCGATTACCTATGGATTCTCTCGCGTACGCCAGTGATGGAAAGCGCGGTGGAAGAGCGGCTACGCCAGCGCGCCGCCGAGCTTAATTTCCCCACTAGTGAATTGATTGACGTTGTCCAAGATAATAGCTGTCCCGAACGCTAACTACAGAAGGAGCCACTATGGCCCACCGCATTGCTGTCATCGCTGGCGACGGTATTGGCACCGAAGTCATGCCCGAAGGCATTCGCGCCCTGGAAGCTGCCGCACAGCGCTTCAACATTGACCTTGCATTCACCACGTTTGAATTTGGTAGCTGTGACTACTACCTAGCGCACGGCAAAATGCTGCCCGACGACTGGTTCGAGCAGCTCAAGGGCTTTGATGCGCTGTTTTACGGCGCCGTCGGCTGGCCCGACAAAGTGCCCGACCATATTTCACTCTGGGGTTCGTTGCTACAGTTTCGTCGCCAGTTTGACCAGTACATTAACTTACGCCCCTGCAAACTGATGCCGGGCATCAAAAGTCCATTAGCAGGCCGCGAGCCAGGCGATATCGACTTTTATGTCGTGCGTGAAAACACCGAAGGCGAGTATTCAAGTGTCGGCGGCAAAATGTTCGAAGGCACCGAGCGTGAAATTGTTCTTCAAGAGACGGTGATGAGCCGCGTCGGCGTCGACCGAGTTCTGAAGTATGCGTTTGATCTTGCCCAAACCCGTCCGCGTAAAAAGCTCACCTCGGCCACCAAGTCCAACGGCATCTCAATCACCATGCCCTATTGGGACGAGCGGGTAGCCGAAATGGCCAAGCAGTATCCCGACATTGCGGTGGATAAATTTCATATTGATATCCTAACCGCTAACTTTGTACTGCACCCAGACTGGTTTGATGTGGTGGTCGGCAGTAACCTATTTGGCGATATTCTTTCAGACCTTGGCCCCGCCTGCACTGGTACTATCGGCATTGCGCCCTCTGCTAATATCAACCCGGAAGGCACGTTCCCCAGCCTGTTTGAACCGGTTCACGGCAGCGCGCCAGACATCGCTGGCAAGGGTATTGCTAACCCTATTGGCCAAATCTGGTCTGGTGCCATGATGCTAGAACACTTGGGTTATCAAGAAGCCGCCGATACGATGGTGAAAGCCATTGAAGACGTGTTGAGCGAAGGCGATAGCCAAGTACTTACCGGAGATATTGGCGGGCTAGGCAATACGCTAAGTCTAGGTCAAGCGATTGCTGAACGTATTCGCGACTAAGGCTAACTAAACAATGCCTCACTGTAAAAACAGTGAGGCATTGCCTTTCAAGCGTGCTGGCAAACGGGCGTTAGCTCGCCAGCTTCGCAGTAATTTCGGCGACATGCTTACCTTGGAAATGGGCAATTTTTAGCTCGCGATCATCCGGCTGGCGTGAACCGTCGCCGCCAGCAAGCGTGGATGCGCCATAGGGTGTTCCACCGCTCACTTTGGAAATATCAAACTGCTCTTCAATACCATAGCCAATCGGCACAATTACCATGCCGTGATGGGCTAACGTTGTCCAAGTGGAGGTAATGGTCATTTCATCACCGCCGCCGGTCCCGGTAGAGGTGAACACACTCGCCACCTTGCCACGCAGCGCGCCCTTGGCCCACAACCCACCAGTTTGGTCTAAGAAGGTACGCATCTGACCAGCCATATTGCCGAAACGCGTTGGCGTGCCAAAAATGATCGCGTCGTAATCAGCAAGCTCCTGTGGCGTCGCTTCTGGCGTCGTGAAGTCCTGCTTACCACCCGCATTTTTGAACGCTTCTGCTGGCATAGTCTCAGGCACACGTTTAACGGTCACTTCAACACCATCAACGCTTCTCGCACCCTCTGCCACAGAGGCCGCTAGCGTATCGATGTGGCCATACATGGAATAATAAAGAACTAGTACCTTCGTCATTACCCACTCCTTGTCGTGTTTTCTGGTAGTGCTATGTCTTGCCCGTCTTGGGCTTATGAAAAGGTCTTATGAAAATCTATTAATACAATAGCTCAGCGTAGCGTAGAAAAAAGCGAATGTTTTCGATGCCCTCCTTCGATTTTATCGATTAGAACCTTTTCATATACATCAGTGGGTATGGATACTTTTCACGCTGAATTTTCATGTTCGCACCTGCGTTTTTCATGCTATCGACGTCCCCCCTTGTGGTTAAGCTTCAGCGTGTTAAAGGTACAACATTACAAAAAGCTGACGCTCCCTGCTCAAGGAAAACTTCATGCTTGGCCAATGGCTTGATTGGACTCTCGATGACAAACACTCTTCTCCGCGGTCAGGCCGCTTTGGCAGCGGTACCTACCAATTACATGCACCGGGGATTTTAGAGATAACCCCGGCGACCGTTCGTCCAGCGGCTCATGCTTGCGTGTTCTCTGCAGCGATACACGGTAACGAAACGGCCCCCGTAGAGCTGTTGGGCAGCTGGCTAGCTGCGATAGAAGCTGGCACGGTCACTCTTGGTGCTCCCGTGTTAGTGATCTTGGGCAATCTGCCTGCCTTAAAAGCCCAGCAGAGGTTTATCAGGACGAACCTCAACCGCTTATTTCAGCGCGAACTCGCCGAAACAGGCGATGAGCCTGATCGGGCTCGCGAGTTAATGTCAGCGGTAGACAGTTTTTATAATCGTCATCAGGCGCTGCCTAAACTGCACTACGATTTACACACGGCCATTCGCGGTAGCCTCTATACTCGCTTCGTTGTAGAGCCGTTCGCAGACACCGTGATCCACCCAGAGCAGTGGGAATGGCTCGCAGCGGCGGATATGCAAGCAGTGCTACACCAACACCAGCACAGTTGGACGTTTTCTCACTATAGTAAGCACTACCATGCTGCCCAAGCCTTCACTTTCGAATTAGGCCGCGTTGCGCCCTTTGGAGAAAACGATATGGCGGCATTAGCACCGATGTTAACGCTTATTAGCGCGCTTAGCGCTGGGGAACAGCCGCCTAAAAAGCCCGCTGAAACAATGAAGTTTTTCCAAGTTCAGCATGAGCTAATGCGCCAGGCTGAAAACTTTTGTCTCTGTTTCGATGAAGATGTCCCCAATTTCAGCCGCTTTGAGCCGGGCACTTGTCTCGCCAAAGATAGCGTCGCAGGTGATTTTATTGTTGGGGACACGCCTTTACATGTGGTATTTCCCAACGCAAAGGTTGAGATTGGCGCACGAGCCGCGCTGCTAGTTGCCCCTTCTCACGCCAGCTAGCGACCCAAGCACCACATTAAGAAAATTTGAACAAATGCTTTAACAACAATAACGTAGAGGCTTTTCAAGGCTTATCAATGTGTATTAAACAAACGTTTTTCTTATTAATCGCATAAGGAAAGCACGCAATACGCACAAGGCCTGATAGAATCGCCCCTTTTTTCGCGCTAGCCGCCTATCAAGCACATGTCTTAAACCTGTTGCTGTAGCGGCAACCCTGTACTGGAGCCACTGTTATGGCTGATACGCCTACCCCTCTTGAAGTGCGCAATATAAAAAAGCGCTTTGGCGATACAGAAGTTCTCAAAGGCCTCTCTCTCGAAGCTCAAAAGGGTGATGTCATCACTCTGATAGGTGCCTCGGGGTCTGGCAAAAGTACCTTCTTGCGCTGTATGAACCTCTTGGAACAACCTGACGAGGGTGAACTGTTCGTTCATGGCGAGCAGATTCGCTTTAAAACGACCAAACATGGCCGCGAACCTGCCGATTGGAAACAAGTCGTGCAAATGCGTGCCAAGCTGTCGATGGTTTTCCAGAGTTTCAACCTATGGGCCCACATGACATTGCTTGAGAACATTATCGAAGCACCTATTCATGTCCTGGGAAAACCCAAAAAAGAAGCTATCGAACACGCACGAGCACTGCTTGAGCGCGTTGGGCTAAGCGCACGCGCTGATGCCTACCCGGCGCAAATGTCGGGCGGACAGCAACAGCGCGGAGCAATTGCCCGAGCGCTCGCGATGGATCCCGAAGTAATGCTGTTCGATGAGCCAACGTCGGCGCTTGACCCAGAACTGGTCGGCGACGTTTTGAAAGTAATGCACGGCTTAGCCGATGAAGGGCGCACCATGGTGGTGGTCACTCACGAGATGAGTTTTGCCCGCGATGTATCCAGCAAAGTGATTTACCTGCACCAAGGCTTGGTAGAAGAAGCTGGCGCGCCAGCTGATGTACTGGGCAATCCGCAATCACCGCGCTTAAAGCAATTTCTGGCCCCCAAATACTGATCAGCGAGGCACACCATGCTTGATTTGCAAGGTTATGGCCCCCGCCTGATCGAAGGGGCGGGCATTACCATTCAATTAGCGGTTCTTTCGCTTATTCTGGCCATTTTACTTGGCTTGTTAACAGCGACTGCCAAAATGTCACGCAGTTGGCTCCTGCACCGCATTGCAACGGTATACACCACCGTTATTCGCGGCGTGCCCGATCTGGTACTGATGATGCTGCTGTTCTTTGGCGGTCAAATCGGTGTCAATGCCATTAGCGACATGCTGTACGACAGCTATGGAATTGATATTTATATTAATTTTAATGCATTCGCGGCGGGTGTTCTGACAATCGGCTTCATTTTTGGCGCTTACATGGGTGAAACCTTCCGCGGCGCTTTCATGGCGGTTGATAACGGCCAGATTGAAGCAGGAAAAGCGTACGGTATGAGCAGCGCTTTGGTATTTCGGCGTATTCGCTTTCCGCAAATGATGCGCCACGCACTCCCTGGCTTATCTAACAACTGGATGGTACTGCTTAAAACAACGGCACTGGTATCAGTGATCGGTTTGACAGATATGGTTCGCGTCGCTGCGGAGGCTTCCCGAGCCACCCATGAACCCTTTACTTTCTTACTTCCCGTCGCAGCGGCTTACTTGCTGATTGCCAGCGTATCAGAGTGGATCTTCGTGCGGCTACAAAAACGTTACGACATTGGCTTTGGGGGGCAATGAGATGCTGGATATTTCTGCGTGGTTCAACGACCTGCTAGCTGGCAACGTAATTTTCACCCCAGATACGTTAGGCTACTACTGGGAAGGGCTAGTCACGACAACCCAACTGGTATTCCTGTCTTTGGTAGCGGGCTTAATACTGGCAGTGCCACTTGCCGTTATGCGCAGCTCAAAGCATAAGTGGATTAGTTTACCCATCTATTTTTACACCTATGTCTTTCGTGGCACGCCACTGCTGATTCAGCTATATATCATTTACTATGGCGTGGTATTTGTTGACGGTATCCAAGAAACATTTTTGTGGCCAATCCTGCGGGAAGCTTTCTACCCCGCGCTGATTGCCTTCACGCTTAATACGGCGGCCTATACTACTGAGATTTTCCGAGGGGCTATCAAAGCGACATCCAAAGGGGAAATTGAAGCTGCCAGGGCTTACGGCATGTCACAAAACCTGATGATGCGGCGTATTATTCTGCCCAGCGCTTTCCGACGTGCCCTGCCCGCCTATGGCAACGAAGTTATCTTTATGCTGCATGCCAGCGCCATTGCCAGCGTCGTCACGCTAATGGATCTGACAGGGGCTGCACGCTTCGTTTATGCCCGCTTCTACGCACCGTTTGATGCTTTCTTATTTGTAGCAGTGATCTATCTTTGCCTCACATTTGCCATTTTGTACTTCTTCCGCTTCCTGGAGAAAAAGCTGTTGGCCCACTTAAGGCCGCAAAATAACTAGCATCACGAGAACCGTATCAAGAGCACTTAACAACAAAAGCATCGAGTGATAAAAACAGCCTCGTTTGTTGCACCGTCAAACAAACGTTGGTTCATAGCAACGCTCCCTCTTTTCGTTCGCCCCAACCTAGGGTACGTTAAAGGGGATCACCTCTAGTGAACCTGCTTTCTACGGAGTATAAGAATGAAGAAATTACTAACAGTATCTGTGCTTGGTTTAGCCATTGCCGCGGCCTCTTCTGCCCAGGCGCGGGATTACGACCATGTACGTATTGGCGTCGACGTTCCCTATGAACCAATGGAATACCGCACAGCCGATGGTGAACTGACTGGTTTTGATATCGACCTGGGCAACGCCCTATGTGATCAGATGGGTGTGACCTGTGAGTGGGTCGAGCAAGAGTGGGATGGCATTGTTCCTGGCCTTTTATCACGCAACTACGATGCCATTATGTCGTCGATGACCATCAATGAAGAGCGGCGCCAGACACTGCTCTTCTCCGACCCCTATATCACCATGCCCGGCGCTTGGTTCGCTCCAGCAGACAGCGACCTAGAAGAGGCTACAGTGGAAACCCTTGAGGGTTTATCCATTGGCGTACAGCGCGGCACCACCTATGACAACTTCGCCACCGATACCCTCGGCGACACCGCGACTATCAACCGCTACTCCACCGCCGATGATATGGTGCTGGATATGGACGCCGAGCGTCTGGACGCTGTCTTCCTGGAGTTTTCAGTAGGCAAATCTACCCTGCTTGAAAACGAAGATAGCGACTACAAAGTAGTCGGCGAGATGGTTACCGAACCCAAGGAAGTTTTCGGTGAAGGTTTTGGTATCGCCTTCCGCCAGCGTGACGAAGCACTCGCTGAGAAATTCAACGAAGCCCTTGCTGAATTGAAAGAAAACGGCACTTACGACGAAATTTTCGCTCGCTACTTTGGCGAAGAGTAAGCGCTAATAGCCTGTGTATGCCTCCCCATCTCGGGGAGGCTTATACCGCGAGAAGCTATCATGCACACTTAGCTTCTTTTCTTCTTTCAGCGCCATTCTGGTTGCAATTGCCAGCTCTAGGCGCACTTCCCCTCCCAGGTACTAGCGGCGATATCACCTGCTTTTAGCTGAACGAATGGTTCGACGAATAGCCTTCCCCTCTTTGCCCCCAGTGCCACCTAACGCCTCTAGCGTGATTGTGTAATGCACAATTTTGAACACAAAAGCTGACATTTAATTGCTGCAAAGCGACTCGTTCCGCAACTGCCGAGGCCAACTTTTGTACCCGCTCTCACGTGACCAGTTCGACCCTGCCCTGCGCCCGCGCTACGGCTTCGGCATGGGCGAGCGCTCGGCTGGCAATATCGGGGCGACCCGCCTTTTGAGCCAGCCCAGCGCGCAGTCGGTGAAGCTCGGCCAAGTACCAGCGTTCGCCGCTCGCCCGGACGATCGCGAAAGC
>NZ_JABUZD010000092.1:0-60744 GCF_014897875.1 Halomonas sp. 3A7M | reverse complement strand
GCGCCAACGTGAAGCCGAGGCAGAAGCTCAGCGCCAACGTGAAGCTGAGGCAGAAGCCCAGCGCCAGCGTGAAGCCGAGGCAGAAGCTCAGCGCCAGCGTGAAGCCGAGGCAGAAGCGCAGCGCCAACGGGAAGCCGAGGCGGCCATGCAGCGTCAGCTAGAGGGGGAAGCCCAAGCTGCTGCTAACGCACAGCAGGCGCAGCAAGCAGCGAATGGTTTTATTAATATTGTGCGTCGAGCGGTAGAGCAGGCATGGTTAATTCCAGCAGGTGCCAGTGACGCAATGAGTGCTACGATTCAAGTAAGGCTTGGCCCATCAGGAGAGGTACTTTTAACCACTATCGCCTCATCCAGCGGTGATAGTGCCTTTGATCGGTCTGCAATGCAGGCTGTTGAACACGCTGCTCCGTTCAGCGAGCTGAGGGATTTGCCCGCAGAGCAGCAGCGTAACTTACGTCAAATTAATCTGCGATTTACCCCGGGGGATGTTCGCTGATGCAAACCATAAGCAAAGTGTGGCTGTTTTGCGTACTGCTATTCGTTAGTAGTTATGCAACTGCAAATGCAAACCTGACTATCGAAATAACACGTGGGAGCGACCAGGCTTTACCGATTGGTATCGTTCCCTTTGCAGGCGGCGATAACATGCCTGAAGACGTGGCTCAAATCATCCAGGACGACCTTGAGCGCAGCGGTTTTTTTGCGCCCTTAGAACGCAGTGCCATGTTTGATAGGCCAAGCCAGGCGGATGACGTTGAGTTTGGCACTTGGCGTTCGCTTGATGTTCGATATTTGGTGGTAGGCCGAGCACAACAGACAAATAGTGGTTATCAGATTCAATTTGAGTTAATGGATATCAGTGGGCAGCGCCGTATGATTGGCGAAACGGTCACGGCAAATGTGAACGATTTGCGTGGTGCTGCTCACTATATGAGCGATCAAATTTTTGAAGAAATTACCGATATCCGGGGGGCTTTCTCAACTAAAATTGCTTATGTAACCGCTCAAGGGTTGGGCGATAACATGCAATTTGGTCTGTATGTGGCCGATGCGGATGGACGTAACAGTCAACAAGTGCTTACCTCCGACCAACCGATTATGTCACCTGCATGGTCTCCCGATGGCCGGAAGCTGGCATACGTATCCTTTGAAACAGAGCGTCCGGCTATCTATATTCAAGATGTTTCAACTGGGCAACGGATACAGGCAACTTCTTTCGACGGTATTAATGGTGCCCCTACATGGTCACCTGATGGCCGCAAAATCGCTATGTCGCTGTCCAAAGATGGACAACCAGAAATTTATATCCTAGACATCGGTAATCGCTCAGTAGAGCGTATAACTCAAAACAGTAGCATTGATACCGAACCAACTTGGGCGCCCGATGGACGTAGTTTGTTGTTTACCTCTGACCGTAGCGGTGGACCACAGATTTATGAATACTTGCTAGGTAGCGGTGAAGCAAATCGCATTACATTTACCGGTAACTACAATGCTCGCGCGCGCTATTCACCTGACGGAGAGCAAATCTTTTTAATTCACCGCTCCAACCGTGGATACCAAGTTGCGCGTCAGGAGCGTGATGGGGGACGTCTTGTTGTAATAAGCGAAACAACAAGAGATGAATCTCCTAGTGTTGCGCCGAACGGGACCATGGTAATCTTCGCTACCCAACAGGGTAGTAATGGGGTGTTAAGTGCCGTTTCAGCGGATGGCCGCTCGTCATTTAGATTACCCGCAGCGCAGGGTGATGTTCGCGATCCCGCGTGGTCACCTTTTTTAAATTGATTGACGAAAAGTTTACATTTTTTGTTTTCAGGCAAGGAGTCTGATTATGCAACTTAAACCGTTGGCTCGCTCATTAGCAGTAGCGCTATCTATCGTAGTAATCGCTGGCTGTTCCAGCACCGGCGGAACCCAGGATGGTGACTCTTATGGAAGCCAGGATGGCAGCGGCACAGGGACTAGCACCTCAGGTGTTGGCACTGGTGGCCAGTATGGCTCTACATCAGGTTCTGGCGCAGGCGCTGGTCAACAAGCCGATTCACGCATTCCAGAAGTCCGTACTATCTATTTTGACTTTGACCGCGACACTATCAAGGGCGATTACGAATCAGTCGTGATGGCTCATGCTCGCTATTTGCGTGCTAATCCCAGCGCCCAAGTTGTTCTGCATGGCCACACCGACGAGCGTGGCACTCGCGAATACAACATGGCCCTTGGTGAGCGTCGTGCCGGTGCTGTTAAGCGGTTCTTAAATATTCAAGGCGTGTCTCCCTCGCAAATGAGCGTCGTGAGCTATGGTGAAGAGCGTCCGGCTGCTAGCGGCCAAGGTGAAAGTGCCTACTCTCAAAACCGTCGCGTCGTCTTTAACTACTGATGGCATTGGCGTACCTAGGTGCTCAACATCAAGTACTCGCTATTAGGCGCTAGGTACGCTAACTAAGTAATGATTGGAGTCATCATGAATCACAGTCTCAAACGTTATTTTGAGAGGCTGTGCGGTGCGGGAGCCATTGTGCTCCCGCTGTCCGTATTGCCCTTGACAGCTTTTGGTCAACAGCCCCTCGTTCAAGACTTATCAAGCGGGTCTGGCTTTTATCAGCAAACTCAACGCCAGGAAGCATCTGGTGGTAACTTGGTACTCTTTAACCAAGTGCAAGAGCATCAGACAGAGATCCAGCAGCTACGTGGTCAAATTGAAGAGCTGCGACACCAGTTAGAGCAGCTTCGTCGGCAATCACAGCAGCAGTACCTGGATATTGAAGATCGTTTGATGAATAGCGGCCCTAGCCAAATTGAGCAATCGACGCCTGCAGTGGAGCCCGAGGCGGCAGAGCAAGTTGCCAACGCACCTTCTGCTCGGAACGTCAGTGAAGACGCTCAGGCTGATTACCAAGCAGCGTTTGCCCACGTTCAAGCACGTCAATTCGCAGATGCGATCAATGCGTTTAAAGCCTTTGTCACTGATCACCCCGACAGCAGTCTGACCTCTAACGGCTATTACTGGCTGGGAGAACTTTATGCTGCTGAAGGCGAACTTAGCGCTGCTGATGAATCATTTAGCCGTGTTATTGAGCAGTACAGCGGCAGCAGTAAAGTCCCCGATGCGCTTTATAAGCTAGGATTAGTAAAAGCACGGCAGGGCGAGGCTGAACGCAGTCGTGAACTGCTCGAACAAGTACGTGATGATTACCCGCAGAGTAGCGCGGCAGGGCTTGCCAATGACTTTTTACGTCAGTCTGCAGGATAACGTCTGTTTACATTTTTGTATCAAGGAAACCTCATGAGCTGCAAAATCGACTATCAACCTGCGTCCAATCTTTTGGAAAACCGCGTCGTGTTGGTAACCGGTGCGGGTGATGGAATTGGACGTGCGGCGGCACTTACCTACGCCCGCCATGGGGCAACTGTGATACTGCTTGGCCGCACGATAGCCAAGCTTGAGCGTGTCTACGATGAAATTGAAGCAGAAGACGGACCACAGCCGGCAATTTTTCCGCTCAACTTTGAGGGCGCAACGCTCAAAGACTTTCACGATATGGCTGAAACGCTGGACAAAGAGTTTGGCCGTTTAGATGGATTGCTACATAACGCTGGCTTGCTAGGCAGAATTACGCCTTTTGAGCAGTACAATCCAGAGCTGTGGGAACAAGTCATGCAGGTCAATATCAATGGGCCTATTTGGATGACCCAAGCGTTGCTACCACTGCTTCAGCAGTCAGCTGATGCTTCTGTGGTCTTCACCTCATCAAGCGTTGGACGAAAAGGCCGGGCCTACTGGGGGGCATATTCGGTTTCAAAGTTCGCCACTGAAGGTTTTGTGGAAGTGCTTGCTGACGAACTTGAAAACCAGTCTACTGTGCGGATCAATACGTTAAACCCAGGGGCAACACGTACCCAAATGCGCCGAACTGCTTATCCAGGTGAGGACCCGTTGACGCTGCGTACCCCTGAGGAAATTATGCCCACTTACTTATGGCTTATGGGGCCAGACAGCACGGGGGTTAGTGGCCAGAAGTTTGACGCTCAACCACCACGTGCATAAATGCATCTTGCCCATAGCTTTCTGACGTACCGCACCGCTTGTCGATGTTCTAGGCATTTTCATTCAATTAACGCTATCAATGAAAAGCAGCCAGAGCATCGACTAAGTCTTTACAGGTTTCAAACCATAAGTCAGCTGGCCACTGCTGATAATCGTCTTCCTCACTGATATACCCGTAGCCAACGGCGACAGCCGTCATTCCCGCCGCTTTTGCCGCCTCCATATCACGAATATGATCACCGACGTACCAACACGCTTGTGGCGCCACGTTAAGCCTGCGCGCAGCCTCCCAAAGAGGCTCCGGAGCGGGTTTTCTGACCGCTAGATCATCTGCACATAAAAGAGCCCCTGGCGTTAGCGCCAATGCATCTAACAGCGGAAGGGTATAGCGTCTTGGTTTGTTCGTTACGATTCCCCACGAGCGTGATGCTGAGTGCCAGCGGTCTAGCCATTGGTCAAGGGGTTCAAATAGCCGACTGTGAACAGCAACTGCTTGTTCATAATTATCTAACAAATACTGCCGCGCCGTATCGTGTTCAGTAGAACCACTTTCGATACCAATAGCCAAGGTTACTAAGGCACTGCCGCCGTTAGAAACCTGGCCTCGTATTTTCCCGTAGGGCAGTGGTGTCAGCCCATGATGCCGTCTCAATGCATTCGTTGCTTCAGCAAGATCAGGGGCAGTGTCAACAAGAGTTCCGTCTAAATCAAACAGTATGGCTTCAGGTATTGATGTTGACATTTATTGGCTCGCTTTCCGGCAATACATCATGTAATTGACCGATACATCGTTTGCGACCAAGCGGTAGTGACGAGTCAGTGGGTTATAGGTCAGCCCCGTTTGTTCGTTAATCTCAAGATCTGAGGCTCTCGCCCATGCGGCCATCTCAGAAGGGCGGATAAATTTTGCATAATCATGGGTGCCGCGCGGCAATAGTTTAAGCACATACTCAGCGCCTAAAATCGCAAAAGCATACGATTTGGGGGTGCGATTTAGGGTCGAGAAGAAAACATAACCCCCAGGGCGAACCAGCTCACTGCAAGCACGAATGACCGATGCAGGGTCAGGCACATGCTCAAGCATTTCCATGCAGGTTACGATGTCATAATGCCCTGGCTGCTCTGCTGCAAGCGCTTCAACGCTTATCAGTCGATAATCCACCGATGCACCGCTTTCTGTCGCATGTAGCCGGGCAACGCTAAGAGGCGCTTCTCCAAGATCAATGCCGGTAACACTAGCTCCTCGATGAGCCATTGATTCACTTAAAATCCCACCGCCACAGCCGACATCGAGCACCTTTTTACCGGCTAGGCCTGCACGCGCGTCAATAAAGTCAAGGCGTAAGGGATTGATAGCGTGCAGCGGCTTGAATTCCCCCTCTGCGTCCCACCAACGACTAGCAAGTGCTTCAAATTTCGCAACTTCCGCTGCGTCGACATTGTCGTGGTTGCGATGAGTAGTGCTATCCTGAGGTATCGCTTGCATGTTTTAACTCCCATTGTCGGTAAGTTGGCATGAAGGTGGCAACCAACTAGTCGTTCAGTATTATGTCATTCTAACCACTCCTGGAAAGGAACGCATGAAAAGGAACGCGACATGAATCTTAACCCCCTATTTTCGCGACTTTTATTTTCTCAGGGAGCGTGATGAATGCGAGTGTTACTCCACGGAAGTGAACTAAGTGCCGCTACCGCCGCCGCAGCATTAGCCTGGGTAGGCCATCAAGTTGAGTGGCTACTACACGAAAGCGCACCATGGCCACAGCTTTTAAAGGCGGACTGGCTGCGCAGTGAACCTGAGTTAATGACGCATATTGAACAAGCGTTAGCCAGTGAAACACTGAGAATTATTGAAGCGCCAGAGCAGGCTCACTCTCCTGATGTGGTCTGGTTGGCTCTGTCGCCCGATCAGCGCCAAGCGGCCAAGACACTGCTTGAAGCCCCTATATTTGAGCACCATAGTGGTGCTGTATTAATTAATAATTCAACATTTCCAGTAGGCGAAACAGAGCAGTTGCACGCGCTTATGGGGCCCCAGCACAGTAGCGTTGCCTTACCTGACACCCTGGAAGAAGGGCGGGCCTGGCTCTCCTTTACGCGTCCTTCACGCTGGCTGCTCGGTTGTGACGATGCAACCGGTGAACAGGTGGCGCGCGAGCTTTTACGTGCCTTTAATCGCCGCAATGATGTGTTCCAGCGTATGCCTTGTAGAGCGGCTGAGCTGACTAAGCTCGCTATAAACGGCATGCTGGCAACACGTATCAGCTACATGAACGAGATTGCAGGCCTTGCAGATACGCTCGGAGTTGACGTTGAACATGTACGCCAAGGTATGGGCGCTGATACCCGAATTGGCTATGAATATTTATACCCTGGCTGTGGCTTTGGTGGCCCCAATTTCTCTCGCGACCTAATGCGCTTAGCTGATGTTCAGTCAGCCAGTGGTCGTAATTCGGCATTGCTAGAGCAAGTAATGGACATCAATGAACAGAAAAAAGAGACGTTATTTAGGAAACTCTGGACGCTCTTCGAGGGCGATTTAGCCGGCAAAACGATTGCTATTTGGGGAGCCGCTTTTAAACCAGGAACCACTCGAATCGATCACGCGCCTGTGCTGACACTCCTTGCTGCCTTATGGGCGCAAGGCGTAAAGGTAAATCTTCATGATCCAGCGGCAACCCCCGCGCTGCTCAACGCGGTCGGTGACCGAAACGATCTAACTACATTCACCAGTGACCCATACTTGGCATGTGAAGGAGCTGACGCACTGATGCTGGTGACTGAGTGGAAAACTTATTGGAACCCTGACTGGCATCGTTTAGCCTCGTTATTGAGCGCTAAGTTGGTGCTGGATGGACGAAATATTTATGACCCAGCCTTCGTGGCTAGCTGTGGCTTACGGTATAGAGGAATCGGGCGTCGAGCAGATCCCACAACGCATTGAGGAAAAGTCATGCCCAACAGTACTGCATCTTCTCGCATTGTTCCCGATGTGGACCAAAGCTTGACCGCACAACACTTGCGTCATCGCAGGGGGCCCAAACTGTGGCCATTGTGGTTATTGATGATGCTTATTATCATTTCGCTGGGTGCCGCCGCGGTGGGCCTTTGGTATGAAAGAGAGCGCTTATTAGAAGAGGTCCATCGAGTAAGTGGAGAAGTCTCTAATCTTCATGCAAGACTCGACTCGGGTGACACGGACACGCAAGATGCGATAGCCTTTGTACAAGCACAGATGACAACGCTGTTCCAAGAACAGGAGCAATTAGCCGTTGCGGTGACACGTACCCGTGAGGAACTCTACGGTCTTTTGACGTCAAACGAAGAGCTCGTGAATGGTGATGCCCTAAGCAGCATTGCTGAGCGTATTAGTCAGTTGGAAGAACAAGCAGCGTTGCGTGACCAACAGCTTGCCGCTATACGCACATCACTTGACTCACTTGAGCAAGCGGGCATGTCTGGGCGGCAAAATCTAGCAGAAGAGGTAACTTACCTCGAAGAGATGCTGTCGCAGCGCCTATCTGCGACTACCAACCGACTCGATGATATTGCTAAGTTAGAAAACGAAAACAGCGAATTGGTAACAAATGTTACTGCATGGCAAGAAGAGGTCGATCAGCGTTTTACTGAGGTAAACTCAACCCTTGAAATGCTAAGCAGCACTGATACTTCAGCTACTCAAGAAGCGTTACAAGCGCTTGAACAGCAATGGGCGCAACGATTAAACACCTTAGAGAGTGATATCCGTCAAGTGCGGCAAGCCCAGCTGGCATTTAGTGCTCAGATGGAGATGCTCCGCTAGCAATTGTCACCAGCATAAAGCAATGGGTAATAAAGCCACCGAGTCGCTGATTTGGTTAGGGATGAACTGCATGGAAAGAATACGGCGATGGCCTACCGTTAAACAAGCGACTCGTGAGGTGGTTTTACCGCTTCTTGTAACGTGGTCAGCTCCCGTATGGGCACTTAACGCGTCAATCGATGGTGTCAGTAGTGAAGTAGAGGACAATATTGATGCCTATTTACAGAACATTGACGAAGATCAGTACACCGATATCCGTTTGGAAGGCGAAATACGTAAGCGTGCGCAAGAAGCCATGCGCGTTTTCGGCTACTACGAGCCTGACATTACGGTTGATGTTGATAGCTCACCTATCACACTTCGCATAGAACCCGGCTCGCCGGTCAAAATCGACGTGCTTTCTGTCAATATCAGCGGTGAAGCAAGCGATGACCCTCCGTTTCAGGAAGCACTCGATGCATTTCCCTTGAAGGAAGGCGATACACTACGGCATGCCCCATGGGATCGCCTACGCAACCAGTTTTCAGGCCTAGCACTTGAGCGTGGTTATTTCGACTGGGGGTTTACTGACCGCCGAATGGAAATAAGGCCATACCTTGAAAGCGCTCGTCTCTATATGGATTTCGACAGCGGCCCACGCTATCAATTTGGCAATACGACTATTTCAGGTAGTCATATCGAACCTGAGCGTTTGCTTCAAATGCAGACCTTTGAAGCAGGGGAGCCTTATCTAGCGGAATCGATAGCCCGCTATAATCAACGTTTAGCTGAGACAGAATGGTTCAGCTCTGTGACGGTACGACCACGCTTAGAGACAGCGCGGGAGCTGACCCTATCGCCGCCAACAGGAAGCTCACCGTGGTGGAATGAAGCAACGGCATCGCAGCCTCAACGTCCTAGGCTGTCCAGCGCAGCGCTTGTCAGCGCACTTAGTGTCACTCAGCGGGACGATACCAGTCTGCCTATTGACGTAAGTGTAGAGCCTGCCGATCGCCATCAATTTGAAGTCGGGATTGGCTTTGCAACTGACGTAGGGCCGCGCATGCGCTTTGGCTGGAAACAGCCATGGATTAACCGCTTTGGCCATAGCCTGGATCATGATCTGTATGTTTCAGCCCCCGACCAGCGCTTCACAGGGACTTACAATATCCCGTTAGAAGATCCGTTACGCGATAGCTATCGTCTGCAATATGGCGTGCGTAACCTGGATGATGGCGATACCCAATCGTTAGAGGGTACCGTGGAAATCGCTCGTCGATGGGAGTTTGAAAATCGCTGGGTACAAACACTTTACTTCCGTACGACCTATGAAGACTTCACCCAAGGGGGAGTCTCAGATGAAGTATTGCTGTTTTATCCAGGCATTCAGTGGTCCCGTACAAGAACGCGTCCTCAGCGGTTTCCGCTTTGGGGAGATAGGCAACAATTATCGCTCGAGTATTCAGACACGATATGGGGATCCGATGCCAAGTTCGCGCGTATGACGGGTGACACAGAATGGATTCGCACCATTGGCGATGATAATCGTTTTTCGGCAAGGCTAAGTATCGGCGCTATCGAAACAGATAATTTCGATAAACTGCCTCCTTCGTTACGCTTTTTTGCGGGCGGTGACCGAAGTGTCCGGGGTTACTCCTACGAAAGCCTATCTCCGCGAAATGAAGAAGGGCTGTTACGTGGCGGCCAGCAAATGCTGACCTCGACTCTAGAGTACCAGCGTCGCGTGACTGGCGACTGGTGGGGAGCAACTTTTGTCGATACTGGAGATGCCTTCGATAATTGGGGGCCAGAAGAGTTAAAGACGGGCGCAGGGGTTGGCGTACGCTGGATTTCCCCTGTGGGCCCTATCCGACTTGATGTAGCACACCCATTTGACGATGAAGACGATTGGCGCCTGCATTTTTCCATCGGACCGGAATTTTAGGAGAGCATTTTGGCTAAGGTTGCAAAAGCGGCATCTATCAAGCGTCAACCGCTCTCAGTTAAACATCGCATTGGGTTGTTTTTGTGGAGTCTTGTACGGTTAGTCATTGTGCTGCCACTCTGGCTATTTGGTCTGGTCGCTCTGCTGCTCGGCGTTGCGCTCTCCCCTTGGGGAACAGGTCAACTGTTTTCTCAAGGCGAGCAACGGGGCTTCTTTACGTATGAACACCAAGAAGGCGCACTGCTTGACCAGTTTGCATTGCGCGGTTTTCAACTATCGCTTGGTGAGACACGCATCAACGTCGACAGCCTTGAGCTGGCCTGGGCTGAAGATTGTGTGCTGTCAGGTAAGCTTTGCCTGGACAAACTTCATGTAGAAGGCGCAGATATACGTTTGGGCGAGAGCACTGAAGCGGAGCCAGACTCACCAGAATCTGATGGGATGCCTAGCATCCAACTGCCTTTTCCTATTGAACTACGTTCAGTTGAGTTCACTAACGTCCAACTGCAGCTAGCTGATGGAACTCGCGTCGGCTGGGAGTCGTTTTCAACCGCGATTACCGCGCAGCAACATCTTGTCAGTATCGCGCCCACCACGCTCATGCAGCCAACCGTGTACTTGCCTCCCACGGCAGGCACCCAACTGACAGAAGGTATCCAGACACCGTTACATGCATCTGCTATTGATGGTGCGGTTATGGTTACCCAACCGGTCATAGCAGAACCAGGTCAAGCGGTCGAAGCCTTAGCAGCACGGGAGCGAATTGAGCTACCTGAAATAATGCTGCCCATTGATATCGACTTAGCATCCTTCACCGTGACTGACGTCACTGTCAGCGGAGCCGTTGATTACCAAGTCGAACGATTAGCCGTGGTTGCGAGTGCCGAAGGCAGCCAAATAACGCTCCGCTCATTAGAGTTGCTCACGCCTGATGCCGAGGCGAACTTAACAGCCAACGCCACATTATCAGGCAGCTATCCGTTAGATGCTCGATTAACGACAACCTTGTTTTTACCCGAAATATTTCCTGAGCTAAGTGGCGAAGAGCTTGTTTTGGAACTGTCAGGATCCCTAGATGAGCTGACAGCCAGTTTAGGGGCAGCCGGTGTCGTTAATGCAACACTGGAGGCTCAAGTCGATGCGCTGGCACCGACGCTACCCTTCAATATACGACTGCAGAGTAACCGCCTACAGTGGCCCCTCACACAACCTAGTAGCGATGAGTCATCGGCAGAACCCTATGTTGTTGAAGATATAGACATCGTTGCTAGCGGCAGCTTGGAAGCCTACCAGACAACGCTTTCCTTAAACGCTCAAGGCCCGCAAGTGCCGGCCACCGATATTCGACTCAGTGGCAACGGAGATCTTTCATCGTTCCGCTGGACGCCGCTAACCCTAGCGATTAATGACAGTTCGCTGAGTAGTGAAGGGGAAGTGAATTGGGCTTCGTCACTACGGGTTGATACCACCATCCAACTGGATCAATTCGATCCATCGCTGTTTGTCGAACAGCTCAACGGCAATCTCAATGGTGATATTACCGCTAGTGTGCGTCAAACCGGCGACCTATGGGAAGTCAGCCTGCCAGTCCTCGATATTACTGGGGAGCTCCAGGAGTATCCCTTGGCGCTTCAAGCCTCTTTAGAGGCTAACAGTGCGCTTGAAGTAGATATCCAAGAACTACTTTTCACTCAGGGAGACAACCGATTAACGGCCTCTGGTCAAGTTAGTGAGCAAGCAATGTCGCTAGATACCGAGATTGCATTGCGCCAATTACAAACGCTGCATCCAGACTTAGCGGGGACATTAACAGGTAATATTCTGGCCAGAGGTAGCATTAGCCAACCTAAGGTGGAAGCCGAATTAACTGGCCGTGATTTGCAGTTTGCCGAAAACCGTATTGAAACGTTATCACTGACCAGCAATATCGAGGGAATCGAAGACCCAACGCTAGACATTAACCTTGGTTTGCAGCAAGTCAATGCAGGTGGGCAGGCATTTTCGAGTATTGCCCTTGAGCTTAACGGACGCCTATCTCAGCACGCACTCACTGTCAGTATCGACGGCCAAGCCGATAACATGCTAAGCCGTGCACTTGTAGCGCTAGATGGGCGTTTTGATCAACAAGCGCAGCAGTACCAGGGCCAACTAACACCGCTGGAAATCGACTCCGAGTTCGGCAATCTACGTTTAGAAGCCCCTCTTGATATTCGTTACAACCTAGCTAACGGCCAAGCGCAACTCTCACCTTTCTGTGTGCGTCGCGAAGAAGGAGGGCTTGTTTGTTCGCAAGAACAGATTGCCGCATCGGCCGACCAAGGGCGCGCGGTGTTGAGCATCAGAGAAGTGCCGATGGAAGCACTCGAGCCTTTATTGCCAGAAGAGTGGAGCTTTGAGGGTGATACGACAGCAGACATTGTTGCAGCTTGGCGCCAAGGCGGGGCTCAGTGGCAAGCCGATGTTCAGGTATTAAGTGAGTTAGCGATTACGGCAGTCAACGATTACGGCCAGCCCGTAGAGCTTCCTGTGATTAGTTTAAACACGCAGTTAGACGCCAGTCAGGCTCAAGCTGATGCCGATATTGTACTGTCGTTTGCAGATGCTGGTGAGCTGGCACTCGATCTCAGCATTAGTGATCCACTTGGTCGTGGTGGTCTTAGTGGCGAGCTAAGCGCCCAAGCGCTTTCTTTAGCACCTTACCGCCCGTTGGTGGTGGGCATGGATCGCTTAGAGGGCGACTTAAATGGCCGTATACAAATTGCAGGAACCACCAGTCAGCCCGATTTACAGGGGCAGCTTGCGCTTCGTAATCTAAGCGTTCATGGCCCAGATATTCCTATCGATATCAAAGATGGCGAGCTGGTCGTTGCGTTTGACGGCGAACAAGGGGACATAAATGGTTTTGTTGCTGCTGAACGTGGTCGCTTGAATATCGCTGGGGATGCTTACTTTCCTGCAGGCGACGACTGGCGTATTGGTGTCGATGTTAACGCGACTCAGGAGCCATTATTAATCGTTTTGCCACAGTTTGGGCGTTTAGAAGCAGCGCCTGATATCCGCATTCGTGTAACACCGGATCGCTTGCAAGTACGTGGCAATGTCGATCTACCATGGGCGCGCTTAGAAGTTGGCGATCTTCCTGCCTCAGCTGTTAGCCCAAGCTCTGACGAAGTCATTATCACCGAGCGCGATGATCGAGAAGCTGAGCGAGTGGCTCAGCAACGGACTGCCAATGGCGAGCCAAGCGCTGCTGATGAGCTTTCACAATCAGGAATGGACATTGATGTGCTCATCACACTAACCTTGGGCCGTGATATGCAAATATCAGCATATGGGCTTAATTCTGATTTGGGTGGCACGTTAGAAATTCGTCAAGGCAGCGGTGCACTTCAGCTGTTTGGTGATGTCAACCTTATCAATGGTCGTTTTAAAGCCTTTAGTCAGGATCTGCTGATTCGCCGTGGACAGCTGATATTCAGTGGCCCTCCAGGGCTGCCAATTCTCGATTTCGAAGCAATTCGTAATCCTGATATCACGGAAGATGAGGTTATTGCTGGCATTCGTGTTAGTGGCAATGCAGAAGAGCCCAACTTACTGATCTTTTCAGAACCAGCAATGGATGAAACCCGTGCGCTGTCATATTTATTGAGGGGGCGTGCACCCGATGCTGCTGGAGGAGGGATTGATAGTGCGCTTACTACCGCCTTAATCGGCATGTCTCTCGGTAAGACAGGCGGAGCCGTTGGCTCCATTGGGGAAGCGTTTGGTATTAGCGATTTGACCTTGGATACCACTGGGGCAGGTGACAATAGCCAAGTGGTGCTGACAGGGCAGTTAACCGACGATATCCGGATTAGCTACGGTGTTGGCATTTTCTCGCCCATTGCAGAACTGACATTACGCTACACACTTTGGCGCAATCTATATGTGCAGGCAGTATCAGGCGCAAATCAAGCCGTCGACTTAATCTACACATTTACTCGGCCAGGTGACCCTACGATTTATCCACGGCAATAAGAGGGCGTTATGACGCTATTTTCTAAAGCAAATTCAGCACCACTTGGCCGCGTAACGCCGATTGAAACGAGCAGCGTACATACCGTTACAGGCCACTCACTTCACCCTCCTTTCCCAGCAGGGTATGAAGAAATTGTGTTAGGCATGGGGTGCTTTTGGGGCGTTGAACGCCTGTTTTGGCAAGTGCCGGGAGTTTACGTCACTGCCGCCGGTTATGCCGGGGGAGAAACACCAAACCCAACTTATCAAGAAACGTGTACGGGACAAACAGGCCATACCGAGGTAGTTCGAGTGGTATATGATCCCAATGCCACATCCTTGGCTACGCTGTTGCAAATTTTTTGGGAACAGCACGACCCTACTCAAGGCAATCGTCAAGGCAACGATGTGGGTAGCCAGTACCGCTCTGCCATTTTCACAACAACGGCTGCTCAGTTGATGGCTGCTGAAAAGAGTGCCAATGCCTATCAAAAGGCGCTCGATGAGGCTGGCCGAGGTACTATTACTACCGAGATCAAGCCGCTGAATACTTTTTACTACGCGGAGGCTTATCATCAGCAGTATTTAGACAAGAACCCCGCTGGTTACTGCGGGCTCAAAGGTACTGGCGTTACTTGCCCCATCGGTTAGTCGTGGTGAGAAGAGCCAAGTACTCCATCACAAGGTCAGTAATAAGGTCAGTAAAATGCCACATACTTTAAAACGTTCATGGCTCATGCCTTCGGTTTGGGCCCTGGTCGTCTTTGCTGCAATTACTACGCCGACCATGGCAGAGGAAGTTACTGAAGATGCCGTTCCAGCGCCACAAACGGTTGAAGAGAGCCCGTTTGCAAGTGAGCGAGAAGCGGTCATATGGCGTCAGGATGAATTGAAAGAGCTAGAAAGCCTTCTGCGTCAGCTGCGTTTTGACTTGGTGAATAACCAGGATGCACGCGGAGCCGCGCCGCGGTTAGCAACGCTTCAGGAACAAGCGACTCAAGCTCATTTTTTGCCCGCGTTTATTGTCGGCACTCATGGGCGTGGGTCTGACGCTCGCCCAGAAATCTGGGAAGAGTGGGAAGATTTCGCAGCGGGATTTACGGATCTTGAGCAAAAAGTGGCGACGCTAATCGATGCGGCCGAGCAAGAGGACTATCGCGCGGCCACGCGAGCATTTTCTGATGTTGGCTTAAGCTGTAAAAGCTGTCATCGCGCCTACCGCTATAACTGACCGAGATCGATGTCATCAGAGCGATAGGCACAGATGGTGTCAGTCGCTTTGTTGAAGGCGGTCGATACGATAAAGGGTCTCAACCTGCTCCAGGCCAGTTATGGTGCATTTGAGATCTTTTACACGGCCGTCGCTCAACCCATAGACCCAACCATGCACTGAAATATCTTGGCCTCTCTGCCAGGCACGTTGCAGAATTTTGGTTCGGCACAAACTATTAACTTGAGCCTTTACGTTCAATTCGCACATGCGGTCAATTTGCTCTTCCATTGGTAAATGTTCAAGCGTATTACGGTGATGGTTATACTGTTCGCGCACCGAATGCAGCCAGTAATCGACGACTCCGCACTCACCGCCGGTTACTGCCGCCTTAATGCCACCACAACCGTAGTGCCCCACAATCATGATATGACTGACCTTAAGTACATCCACCGCAAACTGCACAACTGACAGTGCGTTCATATCGGTATGGTGGAGCAGGTTAGCGACATTACGATGGACAAAAACTTCGCCTGGCGGAAGGGCAATAATTTGGTTAGCAGGCACACGACTGTCAGAACAACCAATCCAGAGGTAATCAGGGTTTTGCTGATTGGAAAGGCGTTTAAAGTAGTCAGGATCTTCCTCACACATACGCTCTGCCCAGGCGCGATTATTATCAAGCAGTGTTTCAATAGCGTTAGACATTGGATCTCCGTCACAGGTTAGGAGCTGTTAGGTTCAAGATAGAGCAAACTAGGGTACAGAGAGAGGGGTTTTAACCTTCTCAGAATCTAAGGTCAATCTTTGTGCTTAACGACCGTTGTCGGTAAGTACATGACCGATAAGTACATGCAATGGTTCAGGATAGGAATAGCACATGGCAGATAACGCGGAATATGAATACGATTTATTGGTAATTGGAGCAGGGTCAGGGGGTGTTCGCGCCGCACGAATGGCAGCTGCAAGCGGTGCCAGAGTTGCTATAGCAGAAGATCGTTACTTGGGCGGCACCTGTGTCAATGTCGGCTGCGTGCCTAAAAAACTGTACTCCTATGCGGCTCACTTTCACGACAGCTTCGATGATGCCGCAGGCTTTGGATGGCAGTTGCCTGGGCCTGCTGTCTTTGAGTGGTCAGTGCTACGCGATAATAAAACCAGTGAAATAAAACGGCTTAATGGCATTTATCAGCGGATGTTAGAGGGCGCGGGAGTCGTACTGCTTCATGCTAGAGCAACCGTGACAGGGGCACACAGCGTTTCACTGGCTTCTGAAGAAGGCGTTACCCAAGTAACCGCACAAAAGATACTGCTAGCGACAGGTGGTTGGCCATGGGTGCCTGATTTTCCTGGCAGTGAATACACAGTCACTTCAAACCAGATATTTGACCTTGACGCTTTTCCAGAGCGGTTTCTGGTTTTGGGAGGCGGCTATATTGCGGTCGAATTCGCGAGCATTTTTAACGGCCTCGGTAGTGAAACACATTTGATTTATCGTGGAGAGCTGTTTCTAAAAGGGTTTGATGAAGAAGTTCGAGCTTTTACCCGCGATGAAATGAGCAAAAAAGGCGTCAATCTGCATTTCAATACCAATATTGAACGGATTGAACCCAATGGCTCGGCGTTTAACGTGTATTTAACTAACGGTGATGTTCAAGAGGTAGATGCCGTCTTAGCAGCGACAGGACGTAATGCCAATACGCAGGGGCTAGGGCTTGAAGCATTGGGTATTCATCTTGATAGCAGTGGAAAAATCCCAGTAAATGCGCGCTACGAGACGGCGGTCCCTTCAATCTTGGCGCTTGGCGATTTGACCCAGGGGCCTGAATTGACGCCCGTAGCACTGGCTGAGGCGATGCAGTTAGTCGATATCCACTTCAATGAAACACTGCCTAAACCGCTGGACTACGCCACGATTCCTACGGCGGTTTTTTGTCATCCCAATATTGGGACGGTAGGGCTATCTGAAGAGGCTGCCAGAGAAAACATTGGCAAAATTAGCGTTTATAGCGCGGACTTTAAAGCAATGAAACACACCTTGTCTGGTAGCCAAGAACGCACTTTAATGAAGCTAATCGTTGATGACGCGACAGATGTTGTCGTAGGGGCTCACATGGTCGGTGAAGAGGCCGGTGAATTAATACAAGGGATCGCCATTTCGGTCAGAGCTGGGCTTACAAAAGAAGATTTTGATCGTACCATCGGCATCCATCCAACAGGTGCGGAAGAGTTTGTGACAATGAGAACAGCTACGCGCAATTGATTACATAAAATTTACATTTTTAAGGCGAGCATTAGCTCGCCTTTTTTGTCTCGCAGCTATGTGAGGTTGATCTAAACTCTTCCAATACAGCGGCTCTTTCAGCTGATTTTTGCAGGTAGAGACGCCTTTGATAACCAAAAATTATGGAAAAGGACAGGATGAATAATATGATTTTTGAATTGCTCATAATCAGCTGTTATAATGGCGCTCAAATTCGCTACAGCGAAGCATAACCATGAGCACGCCAATAACACCTTTTACCCCTTCTGCAGACCTTGCACGCCCAACAGTCGCTGATGCTGTGGTCGGGCATGCATCTACTCCGTTATTTATTCGCAAGCCGAATGCAGATGATGGTTGGGGCGTCTACGAGTTGATAAAAGCTTGCCCGCCGCTTGATGTTAATTCTGCTTATGCTTATTTACTGTTGGCAACTCAGTTTCGCGACACCTGTGCGGTCGCGACAAATGAAGAGGGCGAGATAGTAGGATTTGTATCTGGCTATGTGAAAGACAACGCGCCGGATACCTACTTTCTATGGCAGGTTGCCGTCGGTGAAAAAGCACGTGGTACAGGCTTGGCGCGCCGCTTAGTCGAAGCCATTATGTCGCGTCCAGAACTTGATAATGTGCATCATCTGGAAACGACGATCACTCCAGACAATCAGGCCTCTTGGGGCTTATTTCGCCGCCTCGCTGCACGCTGGCAAGCCCCTTTAAATAGCCGTGAATATTTCTCTACCGAACAACTCGGTGGGGAGCATGATCCTGAAAACCTAGTTCGTATAGGTCCATTTCAAACAGACAGCATGTAACGGAACGGACCAGCTATTGCCCAATACGCGGTTCTTGCTAGCTGGTTACGTGTTACCGCTGTTTCCGCCAGTTTGTCCTACGCTTGTTGGCTCAATGATTTAAAAAGGAGGTCGTTAATGCAGACCCAAACGCTTGAACGCATGGAATCTAACGTACGTACTTATTCGCGCTCATTCCCCGTTGTGTTTACCAAAGCCCAGAATGCTCGTTTAACGGACGAGAATGGTCGTGAGTACATTGATTTCCTAGCCGGTGCCGGCACGCTCAATTACGGCCACAATAACCCACATCTCAAACAAGCAATGATCGACTATCTGTCAACAGATGGCATTGTTCATGGCCTGGATATGTGGACCGCTGCAAAGCGTGATTACCTGGAAACCCTTGAAGAAGTTATCTTCAAACCGCGTGGCTTAGACTACAAGGTACATCTGCCTGGTCCGACAGGCACTAACGCAGTAGAAGCGGCCATCCGTTTGGCCCGTGTTGCTAAAGGTCGCCATAACATTGTGACCTTCACCAACGGCTTCCACGGCGTCACCATGGGAGCACTGGCAACCACGGGTAACCGCAAGTTCCGCGAAGCGACCGGTGGCATTCCCACACAGGGCGCAAGCTTTTTACCCTTTGATGGTTATATGGGAGAGCATGCGGATACGCTGGATTACTTCGAGAAATTACTTAACGACAAATCTGGCGGCCTCGATATACCGGCAGGTGTTATTGTCGAAACCGTGCAAGGCGAGGGCGGTATTAACGTGGCAGGCCTTGAGTGGCTCAAGCGTTTAGAAAGTATCTGTCACGCCCATGATATTCTGTTGATCATCGACGACATCCAAGCAGGCTGTGGCCGCACGGGTAAGTTCTTTAGCTTTGAACACGCGGGCATCACGCCTGATATCGTGACGAACTCAAAATCACTCTCTGGATTCGGGCTGCCATTTGCCCATGTATTGATGCGTCCAGAGCTTGATAAATGGAAGCCTGGTCAGTATAACGGCACGTTCCGTGGTTTCAGCCTGGCGATGGTGACCGCCACGGCTGCGCTCAAAAAATATTGGTCAAATGATGTTTTTGAGCGTGATGTTCAGTGCAAAGCGCGTATTGTTGAAGAACGTTTCCAAAAGCTGGCAGCCTTACTCAGTGAGAACGGCATGCCTGCCACTGAACGTGGACGCGGCCTCATGCGCGGTATTGATGTTGTCTCTGGTGATATTGCCGACAAGATCACCAGCAAAGCATTTGAGCACGGCCTTATTATTGAGACCAGCGGCCAAGACGGCGAAGTAGTGAAATGCCTATGCCCGCTGACCATCAGTGATGAGGACTTGCTGGAAGCGCTGGATATTCTAGAAGCCTCAGTCAATGCTGTTATCCAAGCGTGATGTAGAGTTAGGCTAATTTTGCAGCATCGATTCAGCACTGGGCCGCTTCGGTTAATACCAAGTGCCTCATAACGGAGCAATTCTATGATCGTTCGTAATCTTGAAGAAGCACGTAAAACAGATCGTCTTGTCACCGCCGAGAATGGCAATTGGGACAGCACGCGTCTTGTTCTAGCCAATGATAATGCGGGTTTTTCATTTCATATTACCCGTATTTTCCCAGGCACTGAGACGCATATTCATTACAAAAACCACTATGAAGCTGTGTTTTGCTATGAAGGCGAAGGCGAAGTAGAAACCCTAGCCGATGGCAAAATCTGGCCGATCAAAGCAGGCGATATTTATCTGCTGGATCAGCACGACGAACATCTGTTACGCGGTAAAGAAAAAGGCATGACCGTCGCATGCGTTTTCACGCCAGCAATTACCGGTAATGAAGTACACCAGGAAGACGGCTCATACGCTGCACCCGCTGGTGAGTAAGGCCCAACGTTAGCGTTACGGATTGGCTAATGACAAAACAGCCTGCTTAAAAAGCAGGCTGTTTTTTATGAGGGTTGTCATTGATGATTAGGATTTTAACCTGATGCCTGTGAGATCATACGGGTTCGCATAATATATATTATGTTAAATTAACTAAATAAAGGTTCCAAAACCAGCGGATCAAGTTGGACAATACAATGTCCTTCTCCTTATCATTCATGCTCTTCTTGTTTAAGGATATCTCACGTTATGCGCTCAGGTGTATTGTGTCTAATGGCTGGTTTGTCGCTTTCGTTTGCAGGCTGTGCTGTGACACCGCCAGAAACGAATGAGCCACCGCCATTAAGCGAAGCGTCTTTTAACACCCGCATCCTTGAACTTGAAACCTCTCTTGCTCAGCAGTGTGCATCCGCGTCTACACGACTGCACGAGCAGCAGCTTAACCAACAGCGAGCGTTAACAGCTGATGTTCGCGAAGTCGGTAGCCTGTTGCGCTATTTGCGCCAAGATGTGGCTGGCCTACAAGCTCGCGGTGAAGATCCCGTTATTGTTCGTGAAGAGTGCGATGTTGATGCCACTCAAGACAACAAAACACTGCTGGGCCGCAGTGAATGGGTTGGTTTACCCAGTGTTGGCACTTATTTGAAGGCGCGCGTTGATTCTGGAGCCAACACGTCATCACTATCAGCATCCGAAATTACCCGCTTTGAACGTGATGGCGAAAATTGGGTGCGCTTTAAGTTGGCACTAAATGACAATGACGTGGTCGTAGATCGCGTGCGTGATGAATGGATCGAAGCGCCGATTGTACGTAGGGTGCGTATTGTTCAGGCATCTGGTGAAGAGTCTCGCCCAGTGATCTCACTGTTAATGACCTTGGGCCCAATCCGCGAAAACGTTGAGTTCACGCTTAATAATCGCACCCATTTGGACTACCCAGTGCTGTTAGGACGGCGATTCATGATGGATATTGCCACTATTGATGTTGCTCAAACCTATCTTTACGAACGTCCAGAATTCCCTGGCGGTGAACCTGTCGATCAAGCCGCTGAAGATGAAGCAGCAGATCAAGACGATACTGAAGAGTAACAGTTCTCCCCCGCCGTTTTTCGCTGAAAGGAATCATGATGTCACGGTTGCCGTTTTATTTGATCGTTGGACTACTGCTGTTGGTTGGTATTGCCGCCAGTGTGCATCGACATGTTCAGTTCGAAATCCCCTGGCTACCCGGCGAACAGCGCCAAGTATGGGAAATCGAAGCTGTTATCAACTTTAATGCCCAGGACGGCCCTGTGCAGGTTGATCTAGCGCTGCCTTCTCATCAGGCCGGATACCGGGTTTTGACGGAAAACACCGCGTCTTCCGGCTATGGGCTTGCCTATAAAGCAGATGAACTAGGTCGTCAGGCTGAGTGGACTATTCGCAATGCCGCCGGTAGCCAGCAGCTTTACTATTCAGTGCAAATGCTGGTTTCGCCAGATGCGCGCTCACCGGTACAAACGCCACCAGAATTATCGTCTGTTCCCCCCTGGGAAAGCCCGTACGACACTGCCGCTAGCCAATTAATTGATCGTGCTTGGGCACGTAGCGCCAATAACGCCACCTTTGCGAGAGAATTGATTTTAGATATTAATGGCGAACGCCAAGGGGAAAATGCACGACTACTCTTAGCCCAGGAACAGCCATCGCCACTGATTGTGCGTTTGTTGAACCAAGCGGGTGTTCATGCAAGGGAAGTCAGCGGCCTATTGATGGAGGATGGTCGTCGTCGACAAACCCTCAGCAGTTGGATTCAAGTGTTCGACGAATCTGCCGAAACGTGGACACTCTTTAATCCGACTACCGGCGAGCAAGGAAAACCCGACAACCTTCTGCTCTGGGAAACAGGTGGTCGCGCGGTGCTAGAGGTCCAGGGCGGAACCAATTCGCGTGTCACCTTTTCAATGTTGACACATTACCAACCGGCTTCTGCGGCGGTTCGCAATCACTACTCTGATGACACACTACTCAACTTTTCTATCCATAGCCTTCCTTTGGAAGAGCAGGCACTTTTCCAAACGATCCTGCTGATTCCCATTGGCGCGCTGGTAGTGGTGTTTTTGCGCGTGCTGGTTGGGGTAAAAACGTCGGGCACGTTTATGCCGGTGCTGATTGCATTAGCGTTTATTCAAACTACCCTGCTAACGGGCTTAATTGGCTTCCTGCTGATTGTGGCCATGGGCTTGATCATTCGTAATTATCTTTCATACCTCAATCTATTGCTGGTAGCGAGGGTTTCGGCGGTCATCATCACGGTCATAGCAATCATCTCAATTTTCACTGTCATTGCTTATCGTATGGGCCTAAGTTCGGGGTTAACCGTCACATTTTTCCCAATGATCATTCTGGCGTGGACGATTGAGCGGATGTCGATTCTTTGGGAAGAGGAAGGGCCAAAGCAGGTACTGGTTCAAGGCGGAGGCAGCCTCTTAACCGCTGTATTAGCGTTCCTTGCCATGAACAACCCCTGGGTTCGCCACATTACTTTCAACTTCCTTGGTGTTCAGTTCATTCTGATGGCGCTCATCTTGTTGCTTGGTAATTACACGGGCTATCGTTTATTGGAGCTTCGCCGTTTTAAGCCAATTACAGATGAAGAGAAATCCTCATGAGCTGGCTAAAGAACTGGACGTGGCCGACACGACTTAGAGACAAGGGAATTATCGGCATGAATCGGCGAAATATTCGCTACATTGGCCGCTATAATTCCCGACGCTTATATCCGCTTGTTGACGACAAGCTGAAAACCAAGCTTCTTGCGCAACGTTACGGCATCACAACGCCAGAGCTCATTGGTACGGTAACGACTCAGTTTGGTGTCAAGCATATCAGTGAGATGCTGAGCGGCCATTCAGGCTTTGTGATCAAGCCCGCCAAAGGCAGTGGCGGAAAAGGCATACTTGTTATTGAAAAGGTACAAGAGGGTATCTTTATCAAGCCAAGCGGTGTCAGTTTGTCGATTGAAGATATTGAGCGCCATGTTTCGAACATACTTTCTGGGCTGTATTCGCTAGGCGGCTCACCGGATGTCGCCGTTATCGAAACACTGATCAATTTCGATGAAAGCCTGATGGCCTATACCTATGAAGGCGTACCGGACATTCGAGTCATCGTGTTTAAAGGTTATCCCGTGATGGCCATGATGCGGCTTTCTACCGCTGCGTCGGATGGCAAGGCCAATCTTCACCAGGGGGCCGTGGGTGTTGGGCTGAACATTGCCACAGGCGCGGCCCTACGTGGAGTGCAGTTTGATCGTCCATGCTTTAGCCATCCCGATACAGGTCACGACTTGGCAAGTCTGGTTGTCCCACAGTGGGATACCCTGCTCCACCTGGCAGCAGGCTGCTACGAGATGACCGGGCTTGGCTATCTTGGCACCGATATGGTGCTAGATAGAAAGCATGGCCCCATGCTGCTTGAGCTTAATGCGCGCCCCGGGCTTGCTATCCAAATGACCAACGGTGAAGGACTTCGCCGTCGGCTTGACCTGATCGAGCAGCAGCCTGACGGTGTTCCCGTCGCGGAACGGGTAGCGTTTGCACAACACCACTTTGCCCGCCAAAGCGAACTCGTAGAAACGCCTGACACTTCTTCGGCGACGGCGTAGACTACGCATATCCCGTTCAACGAGTGCCCTAATGACAGAAGCTAATACGCTATTACAACAAGCGGAATCCCAGTGCCATACCCGAGGCGTGAGATTTACACCTATTCGTCGCCGAGTATTAGAGCTGATTGCTGAGAATGGTGGCGGCCTAAAAGCGTATGACTTGTTAGACCAGCTATCCACTGAGCATGCCGCAGCAAGACCTCCCACGGTTTACCGTGCTCTCGACTTTCTTATCGAGCAAGGTCTCGTTCATCGTATAGAGTCACAAAACGCTTACGTTGCCTGCGCCTGCCCTGAGCATGCCCATGGGTTTCAGCTGTTGATTTGTCGCCATTGTGGCTATGTTGAAGAGCTTCACTTAGATGAAATAAGCGCTCAACTGGCCGAATTAGCCAAACGACAAGGGTTTAACGTCGAGCGCCAAACGATAGAACTTCAAGGTTTGTGCCAAAATTGCCGATCTGCGAGTAACGAGTAATGTCACGTTTTGACCAATTAGCCCCGCGCGACCTATTCAAAGCCCTAGAGTCTGCCAGCCCTTCCGATACGTTGCCCGGGACCGAAGCGCTTCTTGACGCAGTGCGCTTTAACGAACAAGGCTTGCTGCCTGCCATTGCCCAGCAGTTTGATTCAGGCGAAGTGTTAATGATGGCATGGATGAACCGCGAGGCACTCGAAGAAACGCTAGCAACGCAGCGTGCTTGCTACTATTCACGCTCGCGTAAAAAGCTCTGGCGTAAAGGTGAAACCTCGGGTCAACAACAGCAGCTGAAATCTGCGGCTCTCGACTGCGATGGTGACACGCTATTACTTCAAGTCGATCAGACAGGACCCGCTTGCCACACCGGTCGACGCAGCTGTTTTTACTTATCGGTAAATGAAGAGCGTGCGACGATTACCAGCGAACCGCTTATCGACCCAGCGGCACTTTACGGCAAGAAATAGTGGTAAAGCCGCTATCCCAAGCAAAGCACTGGGCCTTGAAGGCACTCGCCATTGTCATGATTGGTTGCATCAAGGTCTATCAATACACCATTAGCCCCCTGCTGGGGCCGCGCTGTCGCTTCTGGCCAAGCTGCTCGTCTTATACCGTTGAAGCCATTCAAGTGCATGGCCCTTTCAAAGGCGGCTGGATGGCGATAAAGCGTATTATGCGATGCCACCCAGGCAGCGCCGGTGGTATCGATCCCGTGCCTGGTGGCAGAAGCGAGCAGCTATGTCGTGAAGACCCCGATTTAACAGCGCCGCCGCACTCAAAGTGCGACCATCATCACTGAGAAAGCTTTCCAATGCGCGTTTACAATTAAGACTGTTTTGCCACCTGGTAAATACGCTCCAACATGGCATGCAAGCCGTTACTGCGGGTAGGTGATAGGTGCTTATCCAAACCTAAATCTTTCAAAAAGTGAGGCTCGGTTTGGCTAATCTCATCAGGTGTGCGATCACTATAGATTCTCAGCAGCAACGCAATCAGTCCTGAAACGATGGCCGCATCCGACGTTGCCTTGAAAATAAGCTTGTCGCCCTGCCCTTCGTGACACATCCACACGTTAGATTGGCAGCCCTGAATCTTAAACTCTTCGGTTCGCTGCTCCTCCGGAAAGTCAGGCAGTTGCTTCCCCATATCGATAATGTATTGATAACGATCCATCCAGTTATCAAATATTTCAAACTCTTCGACCAGTTCTTGCTGGGCCAGCTCAGCGCCTGAAGTTGCCATGGCGTTTCCTTTGGGTTGGTGTCTCAATATCATGCCTATTATAACGGGTCAGAAGGCATTTTTGGGGCTGTTTTCAAGCGATGACGCTGCTGCTCTTGGTGCCATTCATTATCTTCGGTGTGTAAGTAGCGACTCGTCGTATCCAGTTTAGAATGACGGGCACTCTCGGCTAAATAGCGCAGGCTTACCCCCGATTGCGCTTGATGTGTAATCGCCGTATGCCGCAGCCAGTGGGGTGTTGCACGACGCAGCGCACTCACATAGGCAGGCTTACCATTTTGCGCTTCTAGTGCATCAGCCGCCTCGCTAAATACGCCTTTAATCAGCCGATAAAGTTGGTTATCGCTAATGCCACGACGTTTATCTAACGCACGGATAAGAGGGTCGGGTTCGTGATAACTGGGCAGGCCTGCTAACCCAAGCGCTTCCCGCCATTCGAGCACACACTCAAGCATGTCATCGGGCACCGGAATACGTGCAAGCTTACTCCCCTTACCGACCACCACCCACCACCATCGCCCCTCGCTTTCCTGAAAGTCATCCATCCGAGCGTTAGCCATTTCACTAATACGTGGCGCTAACAGATAAGCGAAGCTGAATATAAACCGTCGCCGTGCTTGTTCATACGCTTCTCGCTCACTAGCGTGTCCGGCTGGCGTATTCAGCCACTGCCAAAACCATACCCAAAGATCTCGCTCTAAATAACGCTCAATGGTTTGAGCCTGGTTGTTCAGCCGCCTTGCTTTGTCGCGCATTAGCACAAATGGGTTATGGCGTACCCACCCTGCTTCCACTAGCCAGCTAAACAAGCCCTGCAGAATAATCAGACTTTGCCGCCGGCTTGCAGGCGAGAGCCCACCACGAAAAGGTCGCCATTGCGCATGATAGCGAGGCTTACTTGCCCCCACCCACTGCTCAGTTGGCTGAGGATCTGCCAAAAAAGCCTCGTACTGGCGCAACATTTCACGATTCATATCGCATAACGAGGTGTTGTGGCTGGACAACCAAAGCAGCAGGCGCTCCGCCTCTCGGCGGTAACTTTTCAATGTCTGAGGGCTGCCTTGGTACTCCCTAAGCCACGCAGCAACAGCCTCAACGTCGTTTTGAGCATCAATTAGCTGCGTTGGGGTGACGGGCACGGAAGACTTAGCCAGCAAGTCAGGCCAGCTGCCCTTTTCTAGGCCTTCACGTACGTGTTTTTGCTGTTTTTCGACCTCTCTGGGCATCGCCACATTCCCCATATCTACCGCGTTATTTTTCAATGGGTTAAGTGTGCTGCTATCGGCACTAAAATTCAAGATAAGGGCAGTAATCTTGAATTTATAGCACTTAATGTAAATAACATTACGTTTTATGTATTACGTAATTATTGTAATTTTAACCAAACCCTACGAAAATAGCGCTACCAATCTGACAGGGATAAGCACCATGGCTCGCAGCGGGATTCAATACAGTGATGTTCAGCAAGCAATCGACACCCTGCTCGCTCGCGGCGACACTCCTAGCGTGCAACGCATTCGGGAAGTACTGGGAACCGGCAGCTTCACAACGATCAGTGAGCATTTCCGTAATTGGCGTATTGAGCGAGAGCAAAATCGCGATGTTCCGCCACCTAAGGGCGTCCCAGAAGTCATCGTTAACGTCGCCACCGAACTATGGCGCGAGGCGCAAGAGGTCGCCAATCAAGCGCTCGTCCACTATCGTGAAGATGCTAATCGGCAGGTAGAGAGCGCCCAGCAGGAAGCTGCCGAAGCACTTCAGCAAACAGCCAATGCGCAGCAACGAGAAAGTGCCCTTGCAGAGCATTTGCGACATACAGAACAGCGCTTGGAGACACTTAATCGCGAGCTGGCCGCTAGTCAAGCGAGCGAGCGTCAGTGGCAGCAACAGGCAGAGCAAGCCAACCAAGATGCTAAGCGATACCAGCAGCTACTTACCCAGTCGGAGCATGATGTCGCTTCGCTGAAAGAGCGCTTCACTGAAGAGCTGCAACAACGCCAAGCCGCTTGGGAACAGCGCCTTGCTCAGGAGGAGCAGCGTAACGAAGCAGCGGAAGGAAAACTGATGGCGTTGCTAGACACGCTAAGACAAGAGCGTGCCCAAGAAGAAAAAGCACTACAAAAGCGCCTGCTCCAGTTCGAGCAGCGCTCAGACAGCTTGGCGAAAGAGCTTCAGCTCAAAAAAGACACGTTGCAGCACTACCAGTTAGACAACAGCAGCTTGCAACAACGTATTGACGAGCTTGAGCGCAACAATATATCGCTAAAAGAGCTGCACTCCAGCCTGCAGAGCGAGCTTGATAAAGCCCACCAAGCACTAGAACAGCAGCACAAAACGGCGCTTCAGGACGAAAACTGGCAGCAACAGCTTTGGCAACGAATGGAAGCCCTTCACGCGCAATTAACAGCCCTGCCCGAGACGCTTTCATCACAGGATAAAGAAGGCACCTCAACTGACGAGTAATGCATTGCGTATAAAAAAGCCCAGCCCACCGAGCCGCCTTCGTCATTCCCGCAGGCCCTTAGCGGGAATCCATGTTGACCTGGAATTTGGGGCTCCTGCAGGTCAAGATCAAGGTGGATTCCCGATAACCCCACTCGGGAATGACAGTGCGGTTCACGCTTTGGAAGGTGGTCGCTTTGCTGTATGTGGCTAGTGGATAATGCCAGCCAGCCTTGGCTGACTGGCATTACGCAGATCTACTGGGCATTTCGAAGCGAACACGGTGCCACCAACAGTGCGTTAGCGGTAGTAAGCGTTCGTTGTATCCGTGTGATCGGTCACATCACGGATACCCGCTAGCTCAGGAATCCGCTCCATCAGTGTTTTCTCAACGCCATCTTTAAGCGTTAAATCTACCGCTGCACAACCTTGGCAGCCGCCACCAAAAGCAAGGATCGCCACCTTGTCTTCGGTCAGCTCTACCAGCTTGATTTCACCACCGTGGGCCGCCAGCCCTGGGTTAATCTCGCTGTAAAGCGTGTAGTTGATGCGGTCTTCCAGCGGGCTGTCCGCGTTAACTTTAGGCATTTTCGCGTTAGGAGCCTTGATGGTTAACTGGCCGCCCATACGATCCGCGTTAAAATCAACAACCGCCTCGTCTAAAAACGCCAAGCTGTTTTTATCGAGAAATACGTTAATTTTTTCAAGTTCAAGCTTAACGTCAGTGGGTTCTTCTTCACCTGGACGGCAATAGGCTAAACATGTTTCCGCGTAAGGCGTGCCGGGTTGGGTGATAAAAATACGTACAGCAATGCCTTCAACATTCTGCTTTTCCAACAGTTCAGCAAGATATTCCTGAGCACTGTCAGTAATATCAATACCTTGGGTATCTGTTTCGATAGTCGCGGTCATAAGGGATGTTATCCTCCCGTGGTTGTGGCTTGGCCACATCACATGTCATTTATAACTATTTCATTAACGCCTATGGTAAGCAAAACTGCTCGCCAGCACAATCCCGACTATTTTAGTAGGCTATTGCCTATGTATATGAGCGCGCCTCATTAAGATACTGCAATAACTTCACGCCCTTACTTGCTGCCCTATGGTGTGCCCTTTGTTATGATAGGCGCCGCTCACACTATGACGACGACTATAAAAAATATCCTTTTTGACTGAGACGCTGGAGATTCCCCCCTGCCATGGCTGCTAGTGATTTGACTGCTTCCCTCACCCAACGCCTTGCCCAACGTATCCTGATTTTGGACGGCGGCATGGGCACCATGTTGCAGAACGCCGAACTCAGCGAGGACGATTTCCGTAGTGACCGCTTTCGTGACTGGCCCTCGGACCTTAAAGGTAATAATGACTTATTAGCACTTACCTGTCCGGACTTAGTAGCACGTATTCACCGCGACTATTTAGAAGCTGGCGCGGATATTATCGAAACCAATACATTTAATAGCACACGTCTTTCCCAGTCAGACTATGGCATGGAAGATTTGGTGCCTGAGCTGAATCGTGAGTCGGCACGTTTGGCGCGTAATGTCTGTGACGCCGTGGCGGCTGAAACGAATATCCCGCGGTATGTCGCTGGGGTACTTGGGCCAACCTCACGCACCGCGTCTCTGTCGCCGGATGTCAACGACCCTTCTAAGCGCAATGTCACCTTCGACGAGCTTCGCGAGAACTATTACGAAGCTGCTAGGGCGTTAATCGAAGGCGGTGCAGATCTTATTATGATCGAGACTATCTTTGAC
Organism: Halomonas sp. 3A7M; assembly: GCF_014897875.1. Taxonomy (NCBI): domain Bacteria; kingdom Pseudomonadati; phylum Pseudomonadota; class Gammaproteobacteria; order Oceanospirillales; family Halomonadaceae; genus Halomonas; species Halomonas sp. 3A7M. The sequence goes on along the minus strand of NZ_JABUZD010000092.1, from coordinate 31,250 downwards.
ACACTTAATGCCAAAGCCGCTATTTATGCCCTTGAAGAGTTGTTTGATGACCTGAACACGCGGCTGCCGGTGATGATTTCCGGCACCATTACCGATGCCTCAGGTCGCACGCTTTCTGGTCAAACCACCGAGGCATTCTGGAACTCTGTTCGCCACGCTCAGCCTCTCTCAGTTGGCTTGAACTGTGCTCTAGGTGCGGAGGAGCTGCGCCCTTACATCGAAGAGCTTTCCACTAAAGCCGATACCTTTGTTTCTGCGCACCCCAATGCGGGCCTACCCAATGAGTTTGGTGAGTATGACCAAACCCCAGAGGAAATGGCGGCCATTGTCAGCGAGTTCGCGGCAAGTGGACTGGTCAATATTATTGGGGGCTGCTGTGGCTCAACCCCTGAGCATATTCGCGCCATCGCTGAGGCAGTCAGCTCGATGGCGCCCCGCAAGATTGCAAAGCGTAGTCATGCGTGCCGTCTGTCTGGCTTAGAGCCCTTCAACATTGAAGCCGACGCGCTGTTTGTCAATGTCGGTGAGCGCACTAACGTGACCGGCTCGGCACGCTTTAAGCGGCTGATCGTCGAAGAAGACTTCACCACCGCGCTTGAAGTCGCCTTGGAGCAAGTCGAGAACGGCGCGCAAATTATCGACATCAACATGGACGAAGGCATGTTGGAGTCCCAGGAAGCGATGGTTCGTTTCCTTAATTTAATCGCTGGCGAACCCGATATCGCTCGCGTTCCGATCATGATCGACTCCTCTAAATGGGACATCATCGAAGCGGGCCTTAAGTGTGTTCAGGGCAAAGCGGTTGTTAACTCTATCTCGCTGAAAGAAGGTGAAGCCGCGTTTCGCGAGCAAGCCACCAAATGTCGCCGCTTTGGCGCCGCCATTGTGGTCATGGCGTTTGATGAAGAAGGCCAAGCAGATACCTTTGCGCGTAAAACCGAAATTTGTGAACGCGCCTACCGCTTACTAGTCGATGACATTGGCTTCCCTGCGGAAGATATTATTTTCGACCCTAATATCTTTGCTATCGCGACCGGCATAGATGAGCACAATAACTACGCCGTCGATTTCATTGAGGCTACCCAGTGGATCCGTGAGCACCTGCCTCACGCGATGATCTCCGGCGGCGTATCGAACGTCTCGTTTTCATTTCGAGGCAATAACCCCGTTCGTGAAGCCATTCACTCGGTATTCCTTTACCACGCCATTCGTGCAGGCCTCAGCATGGGCATCGTCAATGCGGGCCAATTGGCGGTTTATGATGACTTACCCACTGAGCTGCGTGATGCGGTAGAAGACGTCGTGCTCAACCGCCGTAGCGATGGTACCGAGCGGCTGCTTGACCTTGCCGACAAGTACAAGGGCGATGGCAGCGGCGCCGCCAAAAAAGAAGACCTGGAGTGGCGCAGTTGGCCGGTTAATAAGCGTATCGAGCATGCGTTGGTTAAAGGCGTAACTGCATATATAGAAGAGGACACCGAACAGGCTCGCGCCGAGGCCGCTAGGCCCATCGAGGTGATCGAAGGCCCGTTAATGGATGGTATGAACGTGGTTGGCGACCTGTTTGGTGCCGGCAAAATGTTCCTACCCCAGGTAGTTAAGTCGGCTCGCGTCATGAAGCAGGCGGTTGCCTATCTGATTCCCTATATCGAAGCGGAAAAAAGCGAAGAGACCAAGGCCAAAGGCAAGATCGTAATGGCCACGGTTAAAGGCGATGTTCACGATATCGGCAAAAACATTGTCGGCGTGGTACTGCAGTGTAATAACTACGAAGTCATCGACCTTGGCGTGATGGTGCCTACCGAAAAAATTCTTCAGGCCGCCCAAGATCACAATGCTGACATCATTGGACTTTCAGGACTGATCACCCCATCGCTTGATGAGATGGTGCATGTTGCTAAAGAAATGAAGCGCCGGGGCATGGATCTGCCGCTGCTCATTGGTGGTGCCACTACCTCCAAAGCCCATACAGCCGTAAAAATTGAGCCACAATACGATCACCCCGTGATTTATGTAACCGATGCCTCCCGAGCGGTTGGCGTCGCGGGCCGTTTACTGGCGCCGAACCTTAAAGCCGCCTACGTTGCCGAGATTCGCGAAGAGTACGAAAAAGTGCGCGAGCGTAACGCCAAACGCCGCCCTAAAGCCGCAGACCTGGACTATACCCAAGCCCGTAAACGGCGCTTTCGCACGGATTGGAACAGCTTTACTCCAGTGAAACCTCAGGTGTTGGGTCTCAAAACCTTCGATAACTACGACCTTGAAGAGCTGGTTGAACGCATCGATTGGACACCGTTCTTTATGAGCTGGCAGCTTGCTGGCAAGTACCCCAAAATCCTTGAAGACAAGGTGGTCGGGGAAGCTGCACGCAATTTGTTTGCAGATGCCAAAGTGATGCTGCGCAAGCTAATCGACGAAAAGCGCGTTCAGGCGCGCGGCGTCATTGGCTTGTGGCCCGCTAACAGCGTCGATGACGATGTCATTGAAGTGTATGCCGATGAAAGCCGCACCGAGATCGTTGAGCGTTTGCATCACATTCGTCAGCAGACCACCAAAGGGCGTGATGGGATCTGCTACAGTCTGGCGGATTTTATTGCGCCTAAAGAGAGCGGCAAAGCCGACTGGATCGGTGGTTTTGCCGTTACCACAGGCCATGGGGTTGATGAACTTTCTAAAGCCTATGAAGCAGCTGGTGACGATTACAATGCCATCATGGTGCAAGCATTAACCGACCGTTTAGCAGAAGCGTTTGCCGAGCGCATGCACGAGCGCGTGCGCAAAGAGTTCTGGGGCTATGTGCCGGAAGAGACGCTGGATAATGACGCGCTAATTGCCGAGAAATATCAGGGTATCCGCCCTGCTCCCGGCTACCCAGCCTGCCCTGACCATACCGAAAAGGCCACGCTGTTCCGGTTGCTTGATGCGACGGAAAATACCGGCTTGGCACTGACCGAAAATTTTGCCATGTGGCCTGCGGCGGCGGTCTCTGGCTGGTACTTCGCACACCCCCAGTCCAAATACTTCTCCACCGGAAAAATCACCCGGGATCAAGTGGAAGCGATTGCGCAACGCAAGCAGATGCCATTAGTGGAAATGGAACGCTGGCTATCGCCAGTGCTCTCTTACGACCCTAGCTAATGTCAGCAGTGGGCCGCCGCCAAGGTAAGGTCATGCGCTTAGCCTTACCGATCATGCTGGGCATGCTCTCACAGAGCATGCTCAACCTTATTGATGCTGCACTGGTAGGCCATTTAGGCCAAGAGGCATTGGCAGGTGTTGGTATCGGCGGCTATGCCATGTTTATGATGACGGCGCTGGTTTTTGGCCTCTCTTCCAGCGTCCAGTCGCAAACCTCTCAAGACCTGGGCGCAGAACACTTCCCGCTAACACGCTCACTTCACTCTGGCTTGCTGATCGCCGTTATGGTCGGCATTCCATTATCGTGTCTCGCGTGGTGGCAGGCTCCCCGGTTAATACAGCTAATGACGCCAGCAGATGACGTGACGGCGATTGCCGTGGAGTATTTCCGCTGGCGCGTTGTATCGTTAGCCGCGATTGCCCTGACACTTTGCTTTCGCGGTTACTGGAACGGGCGGCAACACACGCACCTTTACCTGCGTATTATCGTCATTGTGCATGTGTTCAATGTGGTCGCTAGTGCAGGATTAATTTATGGCATTGGTGGCCTACCGGCGCTGGGTGCCAATGGTGCAGGTATGGGCACGACGCTTTCGCTACTGCTGGGGCTGATTATTTGGGCTTGCGTGACCTATAACGCCCACGCACTTACCCGACAGAAGCTGACATTGCGCTCATTACAGACCACACTATTTTTGGCTATCCCACACTCACTGCAACAAGTATGGTTTGCCGCCGGCTATGTGGTGCTGTTCTGGCTATTAGGTAGGATGGGCACGCAGAGTGTCGCTGTGGGCCATGTGCTAGTGAATCTATCGTTGCTACTTATTTTACCTGGCGTCGGGGTGGGTGTGGCGGCAATGAGCTTGGTCGGTGAAGCATTAGGGCGCGATGATCAACAGGCAGCACACCGCTGGGGAATCGACGCATTAAGCGTCGCTGGCTTGCTGCTGACAGTGTTGGCACTCCCTATGCTGTTGTTCCCGGCCACTGTTCTGGCTATTTTTTTTGAAGATCACTCACTTATTCAGTCAGGTACTCTTCCCTTACAGATTACTGGCTTAATGATAGTGCTGGATGCTGCCGCATTGGTGCTGGCCCAAACGTTAATGGGCGCTGGCGCTCAGCGAACAGTGATGTTGCTTACTTTGAGCATGCAGTGGCTAGTGTTTCTGCCACTGGCCTGGTGGGTAGGCATTGAGTTGGAATATGGGCTACTCGGTGTATGGCTAGTGCAACTTTTCTACCGTGCGCTCAACTCCAGCAGCTTCTTATGGGTGTGGCAGCGTCGACGCTGGCTAGCTCAAACGCTATGACTATAAACCTCAAATACCATTTAGCGATAAAAAGATAATTATATATTCTTTTGTAGAATATGACGCCCGCGTTAAGGTGACGGCACATTACCGTCCGTCTCGACGTGACCATTTCGCTTTTAGCAGGATCGTGCCACATGTACCGTTATGATATTCACGACCAAACGTTGGTTGACGAGCGCGTCGCTCAGTTTCGTGACCAAATGGACCGCTACCGCGCCGGGCGTTTGGGAGAAGAAGAGTTTCGCCCGCTGCGACTCCAAAACGGCCTGTATATTCAGAAGCATGCGCCAATGCTGCGAATCGCCATCCCCTACGGCATGCTGGCGGGTAAGCAGCTTCGCGCGTTAGCGGAAATTACTCGGCGCTATGATCGTGGCTATGGCCACTTCACGACTCGGCAAAACTTGCAGCTGAACTGGCCAGCATTGGAAGACGTACCCGATATTTTGGCAGACCTCGCCAAAGTGCAAATGCACGCTATTCAAACTAGCGGAAACTGCATCCGCAATACCACCAGCGACCAGTTTGCAGGTATTGCCGGTGATGAAGTGGAAGATCCGCGCCCCTGGTGTGAGCTAATTCGCCAGTGGTCAACCTTACATCCTGAGTTCGCCTACCTGCCACGCAAATTTAAAATTGCCGTCAGCGGTGCCGCCCAAGATCGCGCAGCTATTCAAGTGCATGACATCGGCCTGCGGCTATGGCGTAACGAAGACGGTGACGTCCGCATTAAAGTGCTGGCAGGTGGCGGTCTTGGCCGCACACCGATGATTGGCGACGTGGTGCGCGAAGATCTTCCCTGGCAGCACCTCTTAACGTATCTAGAAGCATGTGTTCGCGTATACAACCAATTTGGTCGCCGCGATAACAAGTTTAAAGCACGTATTAAAATTCTCGTCAAAGCGCTCGGTATTGAAGAGTTTCGCCGCCGCGTTGACGAAGAGTGGGCGCATCTTAAAGATGGCCCGCAAACACTTAACCAAGCAGCGGTTGATGCGGCCAAGATTCACTTCCCTGAACCAGAGCGCCGTCCGGTTGCTGAGAGCGCCATTGCCGATTTCGAACAGCTACGCAGCGAAAATCGTAGTTTGGCCCGCTTTGTGACGAATAACGTCACCGACCACAAGGTCCCTGGTTATAAAGCGGTGACCCTTTCACTTAAGCGCCGCGAACACGCGCCTGGCGATGTCACAGCGGATCAAATGGAAGCCGTCGCCGACCTGGCCGATCGCTATAGCTTCGGTGAAGTGCGCGTGACCCACGAGCAAAACCTAGTGCTGTCTGACGTTCCCGTCGATGAGCTAGAGGCGCTCTGGAAAGAGCTTGATGCACTGGGCATGGCCAATCCAACCGTAGGTACGCTGAACGATATTATCTGCTGCCCTGGCGGCGACTACTGTGGCTTGGCCAACGCGGTCTCTATCCCCATCGCCCAAGCACTGCAGGAGCGGTTTGAAGACCTGGACTTCCTCTATGACCTCGGCCCGCTGGATCTGAATATTTCAGGCTGCATGAACGCCTGTGGGCATCACCACGTTGGCCACATCGGCATCCTCGGCGTCGACAAAAAAGGCGAAGAGTACTACCAAATCTCGATTGGTGGTAACTCAACTGACGATGCCTCGTTAGGTAAAATCCTAGGGCCCTCTTTCTACCGCGAAGACGTGCCGGACGTTGTCGATAAGGTACTGCAAGTCTATGTGGCCGAACGTCACGCAGACGAGCGGTTCCTCGACACCTATCGCCGTATTGGCTTAAAACCCTTTAAGGAGCGTGTTTATGCCCAGCAATGACACTCAGACTGACGCGGTTGAGCTCACGCCAGTACATGTCGACCATCTGATCGCTGATGGTGAACTGGCAGCAGAGAATGCCTGGTGTGTGTCCTATGACGCAGACACGCTCCCTGAACAGCGTCCCGCCTTTGTGCCGCTGGCACTCTGGCAAGCGAACCAGGACGATGCCGAGCTAGCACCGCTGCTTTCAAGTGATACCGAGTTAACCACGGAGCTTGGCCAGCAGCTAAGCCGTACCAGTGCGATTGCCATCGATTTCCCGGCATTTACGGATGGGCGTGGCTACACGCTTGCTCGTTTGCTTCGCGAACGCTACGGCTATACCGGTGAAGTACGTGCAGTCGGTGATGTGTTGGTCGACCAGTTGGATTACATGCGCCGCTGTGGCTTTACCGCCATGGCTCTGCGTGATGATCAGCATCCAGACGACGCTATCCGTGCGTTGAATATGTTTAGTGTTCGCTACCAAACCGATGTTGAGCAGCGCCAAGCATTGTTCGAACGCCGCCTGGCGGACACAAAGCAGTAACCGCAAACGATATCGAGATAGACGTAGAAAGATAGAAGTAGAGATAGAAACAGAAAGGGCAGCTTCTCGGCTGCCCTTTTTGTTTGATAAACAATTACTCGATAAACAATGGCAGGCTATCCGCGACGTTTTTGCTGGCGCTCACGGTTGTTAGCTTTGGCACGGTCACTTTTACGTAGCATGACCCAGGTGGCGCCAAGGCCACCCTCCGCAGGTTGCGCAGAAATATAAGCCTGCACTTCGTCGAACTGAGTAAGCCATTTAGCCAGATAGGAACGCAGGACATTCGCAGGACTATCTATTTCTCGCCCCCTCCCATGCACAATGAGCACAGAGCGAAGGTCGTGGAGGTAAGCTTCTTGAATAAACGGGAACAGCATTCTGCGGCACTCTGCCAGCGGCCGCCGTAGCAGATGTAGCTGGGCCTGAACACTGTAACCACCATGCTTCAGTTTATCGACCACTCCTTGCTGAATACCCTCCCGGCGGTATTCAATCGGATCAAAGGGCGGCAACAAGTCGACAAAATCATCGGATAAGAAATTACGCTCTTCCAGACGCTGCTCAGCACTTTCACGACGAGCAAGCTGGGCCTCTGTAGGCCGCTGGCGCTGGGTACCTGTATCTGCGCGGTTATGCTTGGGTAACGGCTTTACATCGCCGACCAACGCACTGAAATCCATCTCATCACGAAGTGATTGATTCATAACAGGCTCCTCTGACAGGGTCTAATGCCTCTATCCTAGCAAACCCGCCGACATTGCTTAAGACTTGTTTTCATTAACATCTAACGCCACGCTGATAGCCAACATTATCAAAGGAGTGGGCATGGTTTGGTTAAAACGTTTGATCGCGTGTAGCGCAGCACTACTAATCGGTGCCGCAGGTTGGCTTTGGCTGACAATGCTGAGCCCGTGGTTTTACGAGCGCCCCTCCCACTTGCCAGTCATTGAAGAACGAACCCACAGCGTCTTCGTCTATGGCACGCTGCGCTATCTCCCTGTGCGCTGGGTGGTGATGGGCAGTTCAGGCAACCCACAACCAGCACGTCTTGAGGGCTTTAAAAAACAAGGCCTGGACTTGACTCCCGATACCCATAGCCATGTAGAAGGGTTACGGTTAGAAGTCACTGCGGATCAGCTATTGCGCTTGGATCGTTATGAGCGCTTGGGTATTCGCTATGAGCGGGTCAAACAAACGCTGGCGGATGGTTCAATTGCCTGGGTTTATCTACGCCTGCCCGCATTTAGCCAATTGCGTAACGCATCTCCTGTACAACCGGTAGCTCTGGTACCATAAGCAGACAACGCAGTGCCCTCTTTACGTCGTTATTTCTAGGATACCTCATGAGTGATTCCACGCCGTTTGTTTTAATTCTTTACTATTCGCGCTCAGGAGCCACTGCGGATATGGCAAGGCAAATTGCAGCAGGTGTCGAAAGCATTACGGGGATTGAAGCGCGGCTGCGCACCGTCCCCCCTGTCTCCACAACCTGTGAAGCCGTTGACCCCGAAATTCCAGCGGAGGGAGCAGTCTATGCAGACCTCGAAGATTTGCGCAACTGCAGCGCGTTGGCATTGGGTAGCCCTACGCGTTTTGGCAATATGGCGGCACCGCTTAAGTATTTTCTAGATACCACCAGCAGCCTATGGATGAATGGCGCATTGATTGATAAACCTGCCTGTGCATTTACCTCCACTTCCAGCCTTCATGGGGGCCAGGAAAGCACGTTGCTCACCATGCTCATTCCGTTACTGCATCACGGCATGGTCTACGCCGGCATCCCCTATAACGAGACCGCCCTTCTTAGTACCCAAACCGGTGGCACGCCCTATGGGGCTAGTCATGTTGCCGGTGCGCGTAGTGACCGCTCTGTCGACGAGCATGAGCGTGCACTGTGTCTTGCTCAAGGCAAGCGGTTAGCCAAGCTTGCGCGAGCACTGCATACAATGCGCCAGGAGGACGCAGTATGAGGCAGTGGTTAGAAGGTCTTGAGACTCGCCATGGACTCGATAAGCTCACGCAGCAAGCAAGGCAGTTAGTCCTCGTCAGCTTTGTCATTCTGCTGCTGCTTGTTGTCTATCGTGGCTTTTTTATTCAAGGTGATACCTTTAACTGGCGTCCAGTGGTCGCGTTTGTGCTGCCACTCTTGCTATTCCTACCCTCGATCATTGGTCAGCGAGCCAGAGGCCATGCCTGGTTAGCCTTTGTTAGCCTACTGTACTTCACGCAGGGCACTATGCTGGCAACCCTACCCGGCCAAGGCGTTCGCGGTGTGCTGGAAGCGCTTGCATCCCTGGCCCTATTTACTGGCTGCATGGCGTACGCGCGTTTTCGCAGCCGTCAACAGCGCCAAGCATAAGCTTAGCTACCCTCTGTTTGCTAAAAACATCAGTAGGGATAAAACCACAGCCAGCCACAAACGCCCGCCGCAACTAAAAAAGCACCTAGCGCAAATAGGCGATGCTTAGTTCGGCGGGCAGGTTTTATATCAATCGGTTCACTATTGAAACGTTTGATTCCCGTCACCATCGCCGCGACTAAATTTTCTCCTTGCAGAGCATGCACAACGATGCCCGCAACATGGATTGCTATCAGGATAAGCAGCACATCACTATTGAGTGAATGCAAGCTGGCTAGCTCGCTACTTATGTCTCGGCCCAACAAACCGTAAAGCGGGCCCTGAAAGAAGATATCGTCACTCAAAAACAGCCCACTCACTGCCTGAAAACTCAGTGAGAGCAGCAGAAGCACCACCATCCACCCCCCCAAGGGGTTGTGGCTCGCATAGCGAGGTGCACGTCGCTTGAGCAGCGCATTTGCATAAATTGCCGTATTTTTTGGCCCATAAACAAACGTACTAAAGCGGGCATAGATAGGGCCTGAAACACCCCAGATCACGCGAAATATCAATAAACCAATAATCAGGTAGCCTGCTTGGGCATGAGCCTCAATCGGAAACAAAAACGGTGCGCCATTGGTTTTCGCGGTGTAAAACGAAATGGCCACCGCTGCCAGCAGACACCAATGGAATAAGCGTACAAAGACGTCCCAAACGGCCAGCTGTTTTCTTTCATTCTGCATTACGTTGCCCTTTATCTTCTATCCATACATTTTCTCATTTCTTCAATGTTTCTGATATAACGCATTACAGAGCACAGGCGACGCGTTATACAATCAAGCAACTTTGCATTACCCGTAACGCCATCAACCTCTCGGCTGGGCTTCCAAATAGAGCTTGTCAACAAAGCGTAGAGACAGGGCTTGAGCTTTACCGAAAGACCAGCGACCATGAACAAAATTTAAAGGGAGCAGTATTCAATGACACGCAATATAGCTGATATTAGGCGCGATTATGAAGGTGGCCGCCTTGATGAAGCCCAAGCCCCCGACAATCCCTTTGTGCTGTTTGATGAGTGGTTTAGCCTAGCGCTGGAAACGGAAGGACAAGACGGTAACGCAATGACCCTTGCTACGGTAGACAGCCAGGGGCGCCCCCATGCCCGTGTCGTTCTGCTCAAGGGGTTTGATGAGCAAGGCATGGTGTTTTTCACCAACTATCATAGCCACAAAGGTAGCGAGCTGAGTAACGTACCTTTTGCGGCCATCACCTTTTGGTGGCCTTCGCTGTCACGACAAGTGCGCATCGAAGGTCCCGTAGAGCAAGTGGCACAAGAGGAGTCTGATGAGTACTTCTCAAGTCGTCCACGTGGTAGCCAGCTGGGTGCCTGGATTGCTACCCAAAGCGTTGTGATCCCCGATCGCAATTGGATCGAAGAGCGGCAAAAACGCTTTGAACAAGCCTACGAAGGACAAGATATTCCGCGTCCGAATCACTGGGGTGGCTATCGAGTTAATCCTGAAATGATAGAGTTCTGGCAGGGGCAACCCAGTCGTCTTCACGACCGCCTGCGTTTTGAGCGGCGTGACGGCGGCGACTGGAGCCGCTTCCGCTTAGCTCCTTAATCAAGCAATTCATTAAGTTAGTCGGTTCTTAATTTAGACATTTCGTCACTCGCGTTTACCCATCCCATGAATGAGCCTGCCTCTTTTGAGGCAGGCTCATCTGGGTCAGAAGCAGCCTAGTCAGGCTGGGCTCTCTAACCGGTGACGCTGCCATTCACTTTCAGGCTCGTTCAACCTGAGCACGGCATCAATCACCTGCTCTTCCATGTTATAGCGACACTTAAAGCCCAAGTGCTTCATCAAGGCGCGCATGGGATGGTTATCGACCATAATTTTGCCGATCATTTCGAGCGTGCCAATGCTGGTGCAGTAATCGATCATCTTGTTCATTAACAGGCTACCAATACCCAGCCCCTGCAAGTCGTCACGGATAATAATCGAAAACTCCGTGCGAATATTATCAGGATCATTCCATACCCGAACGACACCCAACATCTCTTTACTCCCGTCATCGTGCTGATGTTCGGCAATAAAGGCCATCTGTCGGTCGTAGTTGATATGCGACAGAATCGACAGATCACGCTGGGTTAAGTTAGATTTATTGTGGAAGTAACGAAAACGAATACTCTCCTCTGATAACTGCCGGTGGAACGTCGTAATCAGCGGAGCATCTTCCGCGCGGATGGGGCGAACCTCTACCCGCCATCCATTTGTCAGCGTTACCCATTCACGTAGCTCTTCAGGGTAAGGCATGATGGCAAAACGCGCAGGCGGCCCTAAGTCCATGGCAAAATCCACGGCTAACATCCCATCACGGTTCAGCAACAAAGGATTGAGTTCAAGCCCTCTCAAGTCGACTAAGTCAGACGCCATTTGAGACAGCTTGACCAACAGCTGGCAGAGCCGCTGGATATCTCGTTCGGGGTCGGCCGAATGCTCGCGAATCAATGAAGCCGCATGGGTCCTGCCCACCACGTCAGCGGCCAAGCTCATGTTCAGCGGCGGTAGCGCAATCTGGCGGTCCGCTAGCACGTTTACTTTATAGCCACCTATCCCAAAAACAATCAGCGGACCGAATACAGGGTCACGCGTGATCCCGGCACAGATCTGCATTGAGTGTTTACCACGCTGCATTGGCTGCAAACAGTATTCGCGAATAGCATATTGAGGGAATTTCTCGCGTACCTTGTCGCCTAGCTGACGGATCCCTTCGGCCACTTGCTCCGGCGTTTCTAAATCTTGCAGTAGACCCGCGGATATTTTATGGGGGTGCTTACGGTAACGATAAGGACGACAATTGCCCTCGTGAATGACTTTTAGCGCCTTAGGGCCTGGAAAATGATCCGCCATTGCTAAGGCATCTTCCGGCTTGCTCAAATAGACACTAGGCGCCGCTGGAATGCCATAGGCTTCCAATACTTGGGCCGTTTCGGAATGGGTCAATGTTTGTCGCCCTTCCGCTTTGGCATTTTTAATCAGCGCGCGACACTCCGCACGAATCTCTGCGCTGGTGGAAAAAGGTAAGCTAGGCGGAATTTCATGCAGCAGCGCTTGAACACGCTGATAGTCCACCATATGCATAAATGCTTTCACCGCCTTTTCCGGCGATGTATAGGTGGGTATCCCCGCCAAATTGCACACATGCCTAGCATTCAGAGCTTCTTTCAGCCCCATCCAACTCGTTAGTAAGTTACGTTTAAATGTCTTTCGATGATCAATCAGCGCCTGAGCGGTGGCCAATGAAGGCGCTAAACGAGTAGGCGCGTGAACCACCAGTACGGCATCCACATTTGGATCGGCAGTGACAATTTTTAGCGCTTCTACAAAACGCTCTGGCGTCGCGTTGCCGCCTAAATCCACTGGGTTCTCACCGGGTTTGCTCATATCTACCTGGCTTTTATGCAGCACCCGCTGGGTCTCTTCGCTAAACTCCGCCAGTTTACCGCCGGCACTTATCAGTTTATCGATCGCCAGCATGGCGGGTCCTAAGCCATTGGATACAATAGCCAATCGGTCGCCGCGAAGCGGCTTCATGCGCGATAAGGTTTCAAGCGCATCCAGCAATTCATCGTAATCATTGACGCGAACAACGCCCGCCCGGGCAAAGGCCGCGTCAAACACCACATCACGATTAGCAATACCTGGTGTGGGGGCCATACCCGAAATATCTGACTGCGGCGTTCGCCCACTCTTGATGGCGACGACCAAGCGGTTACGCGATGCATCACGCACGGAGGTCATAAAGTGCTGAGCATCCATCACGCGCTCAAGGTGCAGCAGAATCGCTTGCGCTGGAGAAAACTGATTCACATAATCAATCAAATCTGGCAGTAGAACATCAACACTGTCACCTACCGTGATCAAGTGTGAAAAGCCAACATCGCGGCCAGCAGCCCAATCGATCATGGCATTTGCCAACATGCCCGATTGCCCTAAGTAGGCCACTTTGCCCGCTTGAACTGGCTGGCTGGCATAGGAAGCATTCAGTTTCTTCCCAGGCACAATCAGCCCCATGCACTCGGGCCCTAGCACCCGGATACCCGACTCTATCGCCGACTGCAACATACGTTGCCGGATTGAGCCTTTGTTGCCCGTCTCACGATCAAGGTAGGCACCACCGGAAAGCACCAGCGCAGCTTTAACACCAAACTGCCCAAGTTTTTTGATAAGACTAGGAACACCATCGATTGGCGAACAGATAACCGCTAAATCAGGGATTTCAGGCAGTTCATTCACGGTGCGGACGCAATCCACGCCGAAGACTGTGTCATATCCTTTCAGATTGACCGCCCATATTTTCCCCCTAAAACCGCCCTCTTGGAGATTACTGAGCACTAAACCACCCAACGAGGCTGGCTTTTCAGAGGCACCGAACACGGCCACTGTGCGCGGTTCGAAAAAATGATGCAAAAAACGTGTGCTCACGAATGCGTCTCCCCTGAAATTAATAACCACTGTGTACGACTTATTGACACTGTCGCGCAAGCCCCTGAGACGATTAAGGTGGCGATATTGTCTTCGGAGCGCTTGCATGATTACTGCCTACCTTACTCACCCAGACTGCGCATTGCACCATATGGGGCCTGAGCACCCTGAAAGCCCTCAACGGCTTGAAGCGATTCGTGCGCGCCTATCTCTAGCAGGCCTTCTTCAACAAACCATGCAGGCGGATGCCAAAGAGGCGTGTGACGAGGCATTAGCAAGAGTGCACCCAACAAGGCACCTTAATGCGTTAGCAAAGTGCCTGCCGAAAGAAGGCATCGTCACCCTCGATAGCGACACAATGATGAACCCCGATAGCCTAAAATCGGCCAGAGTGGCCGCGGGAGCCGTCATTCGCGGAGTTGATCAAGTCTTTAAGCGCCAAGCTGACAACGTATTTTGCGCAGTACGGCCGCCTGGGCATCATGCAGAAGCGGCTGATGCGATGGGGTTTTGTTTCTATAACAACATTGCCGTCGGTGCGGCCCATGCAAAAGCAAAATATGGTGCTAAACGTATCGCAATACTCGATTTTGATGTTCATCAGTGCAACGGCACTATTGATATCTTCAAAAATGATCCAGAGGTACTGGTGTGCACGAGCTTCCAGTATCCGTTTTACCCCTGGCGCTATTTACGCAGTGAATGGCAAAATGTGGTCAATACGCCGCTGGAAGTAGGCACTGATAGTAAAGAGTTTAGACGCATTATCGAACGACAGTGGCTTCCCGCTCTCCATGCGTTCAAACCAGACTTAGTCATGCTTTCTGCAGGCTTTGATGCTCATCGCGACGACCCGATGGGAGATATCTGCTTAGAAGATGAGGATTTTTATTGGATAACCCACTTAGCAATGGAGATTGCAGCCCTCTATGCAGAAAACCGAGTAGTTTCAGTACTTGAGGGGGGGTATAACCCGAAAACCCTCGCTAGCGGTGCAGAAGCTCACTTAAAAGCGCTATTGGGTTTGCCCTTTACGGATGTTCCATGACGTATGCCACTCACTATTGTGAAACGTCATGCGACGGCGACCTTGATACAGAGCGTCTGTGATAACATGCGGTTTTATTGACGTTTACTCACGTGGCTTTTTATGACCGCTACTACTGAAGAGCATGCTGCGCTGCGCATAGCCTCTGGGCGAAAGCCCTTTGTCGAACCTTTACGCCTGGGGGAACGTTTAAAACAGATTCGCCTTGCTAACCAGTGGACATTGGAAGACGTCAGCCAGCGCACAGGCTTAGCACGTTCAACACTCTCCAAGATCGAAAATGACCAAGTGTCGCCTACGTTCAGTGTGGTTCAAAAACTTATTACCGGCCTGAACATCGACCTGCCCCAGCTATTTACGCCGCCGAAGCGTGAGCGCTATACCATGGGGCGTAGAGATCTTACCCGTAAGGGCAAGGGCCAAGTGCACCCTACCCCTACCTACGAGCATGAGCTGCTCGGACATCAGCTTGCTCAAAAGCGCATGATTCCTTTTAAGACCATTGTTAGAGCACGCAGCTTTGATGAGTACCATCAGTGGGTTCGACACGACGGTGAAGAGTTTTTGATGATTTTAGAAGGCGATATTTTGTTATACACAGAATTTTATGCGCCACTCATGCTCGCCGAAGGCGATAGTATTTATTTTGATAGCGACATGGGGCACGCCCTGGTTTCTACCAGCCCAGAAGATGCGGTCGTGCTTTCTGTTTGCACACGGGGCGACTCGGTCTAACGCCCAGATTTCGTATCGCTCAAAATAACCGCAAAAATAGCTATAAACAGTTTGTGGGCTTAGGAAGGCCAGCGATGCGAGCAATACGCTTTGGTGGACTCCCCGGAAACAGCGTCATTAAATAAATCGAATTCCCCTTCTCATCACCCAGCGCCTGTTTTGTGGCTTTCACTAAGGGCCGCATTGCGGGTGCCATTTCATATCGAGTATAAAACTCGCGCACCAGCTGAATAATTTCCCAGTGTTTTTCTGTAAGAGTTAACCCTTCATCCTCAGCGAGCAACTGAGCAACCTCACCGCTCCACTGATCCTGCTTAACTAGATACCCCTCAGGATCTAGTTGGATCTTTTGCGACGAATCAAGATAACGGTATAAACTTTGATTACTCATATTCAATACCAGGAAATGATCTTTTCATTTTGCTCGGTCAACTTAATAAAGCCGTCCATTTCTATCAAAGGCAGCCCATGGCTGGTGGCAACAGAGTGAACCCCTCTCGAAATAGCATCTTCAGCTAGCAAAAAAATCGACGCTGTATTGGCTGCCCAACCTTGCCATTCAGGATAGAGCGCAGCCTGCACGCCGTCTTCTATCAGCACAACAGAATCGCCATTGCTGAGTGCGTTGAGCATTTGCACAGCAGCATCGCTATGGGGAGGTTTATTCAGAATATGCAGCATAGTTATTGGCTACTCTGCTAAAAATTGAGCGCAAAATTAAAAATTAAGAACATAATTATAACGCTGGAACAGGTCTGGCACGTCTGAAGCCGGGACTAGGGTAACTCCCTCAACCAGCTGATCAGTGGCTATATTGAAGGCTTGTAGGGTCTCGGTAGGGACTAATAGGTTTTCTATATCGTACATTTCTAACATATTAATTGTCGGTAGCGTGGCTTTTTGGCCTGGCGCGCCAACCTGTTGCTCTTTGAGTAACGCGAATATCCCCTGCCCTAAAAACAGCAGATCAACCGCTTGCCCAAAGGCAGCAGACACTAGCGCAACATCCAGCCCTTCCCGCAACTCATTTGAGCTATAGGGCGCATGTCGTATAACGATAAGTCGCTCATTTGCTTCAGCCATCTTAGTCCTACCTATCTACTCCGGTCGCCCTGTTTTCAGCCCTGTTCTCACTACTAAGCAAACGTAATAAAACGATCACAGCGCTGCTGTAGCTCAAGCAGTTGCCCTAGCCCCGTTAATTCAAAGGGTGGCTCAAGATTGAAGTTCACTTGCCCGTGCCGCTTTGCCTCTGCTTCACTCACCACACCACGGCGTAACGCCGCCGCGACGCATACATCTAATCCCACCCCGTGCTGATGATGCAGGTCAACCCAAGCGTCTCGCATATTGAGCTCATCCTGTGGAGGAGTCATTAGTCGAGAGGCATTATGAACGCCATCTTGATAGAAAAAAACGCCCTTGATGTGGTGTCCTTCATTTAGCACTGCTTGGGCAAATCGCAGCGCGGAATGAGGGGCGGCACTACTATACGGCGCCCCCATGACCAATAAGCCATACTCCATCGGATTATCTCGATACAGTCCGCCCTAAAAAAAACAGACCCTAGCAAGTAGGGTCTGTCGCGATAGTACTGCAGGGGTTGATCAGTCGTTGCTCATAATGCCTAAAATCGAGAGCAGACTGATGAACAGGTTATAAATGGAAACATAAAGCGTAATAGTTGCGAGAATGTAGTTGGTCTCTCCCGCCCGGTGAACAATTTCACTGGTTTGGTAGAGGATCGCCGCTGATGCAAACAGCACAAAACCAGCGGAAACCATCAATGAAAGCGCAGGAATGTTGAAGATCAGCCCGGCTACCATGGCCAAAATCAACACAATGGCACCAGCCATTAGGAAATTACCTAAAAAGCTGAAGTCTTTCTTGGTGGTTAATGCAACCGCAGAAAGGCCGATAAACGTCAAGCCAGTCATTGCCAATGCATTCATTATCAAAGCGCCACCGTTAGGCAACGTAAGATAGGCGGAAATGATTGGGCCAAGCGTGAAGCCCATAAATCCAGTGAATGCAAAAGTCGCCAACAAGCCAGCTGCCGAATTGGCCGTTTTGTGAACCAGGAACATCAGCCCGTATGCACCGATAAAGAACACAAAAATGTTCATTTGTTGGATGCCCATTGCGACAGAGGCACCAGCGGTGACCGCAGAGAATAGCAATGTCATGGCCAATAGCGCGTAGGTGTTACGCAGAACTTTATTAGCGCTAACACTACTTACTTCGCTGCGCGTTTGCGCTCTCGCCGTGTTCGAATCGTTAAAAGCCATTTATCTATGCTCCCTAATGGTAATACTAACAACGGACAAGGATGCCGTTACCAAGTTCCAGACGCAAGTATTTGTCTTCCACGCAAACAACTGCTTTTTAAGGCACTTGCTCCTCAAGCGTTGACTATGCTTAACATTCCACACCACTTTGGACATAGAAATGCGCTATAAAATTCCCCTGACCGTACCAAATTTGGCGTGATTATCTTCGCTTCTTCTGCTTACAGCTTCACTGCTGGCGGTGAAACGTTATCGTCGTCTTCTTCCTTGTGAGGTAAATGCTGCATTGTCGCTGCTTGACGCGCATCCTGAGCGTTATAGAGACGTGCATCGATCACGTTCAGCACCGCCAACTGTGCAAATAGCACGGCAAAACAAATGATCAGACCTTTTAACATGGCACTGTTCCTTAGGGGGCTAACAACTTAGAGGGCAAACAACATCGTCGTTGGTAGCGAATAATAGTCCTCGGCGGAAAGAAAGCAACGGGGTTTGGTAAAATCACCATTTGCCCTATCAATTTACGCTAACAATCCGCAAATTCTTCAGTATCAATATCAGCTTGTTGCGTGTCGCTATAACGAGCGCCAGCAACTTGGCTCGGCAACAGCATACCGTTGAGCTGAGTCACTGTTGCGTCATCCAACACGACCGTTTCAGCGCGTAAGTTCTCGCGTATATGCGTCACTGAGCAGGAACCAGGAATAGGCACAATATGATGGCCCTGGGCGTTTAACCAAGCTAGCGCCAGCTGTGCGGGTGAGATCTCAAGACGCCTAGCCATTGTTTTAACGTCATCCAACAAAGCTATATTGTGAGGTAAATTGTCTTTACTAAAGCGGGGCATTCCGGCGCGCATATCCCCTGTCGAAAACTGGGTACTTTCTTCCACTGCCCCCGTCAAAAAACCGCGCCCAAGTGGGCTGAACGCCACTAAGGCAGCACCGAGCTCCGCACATGCATCCTTCAGAGCAATGTCGGGATTACGTGTCCAGAGTGAGTATTCTGACTGTACTGCTGCGACTGGATATTCCGCATTACCTTTACGAAATGTTTCTGCCGATACCTCAGATAAGCCAACCGCACCAATTTTACCCTCTTCCACTAGTCGGCCCAGCGCCCCAACACTCTCTTCAATAGGAACACTACGATCTAGGCGATGCAGGTAGTAAATATCCAAATAATCCGTTTTCAGTCGTGACAGACTCTCTTCACACTGGCGACGCAATGTGTCAGGGCGACCATCGATAATGCGCTTCCCTGTTTCAGCGTCCAATGCCATTCCACACTTGCTGGCGAGAAACAGCTGGTACCTTTTTGTTTTTAAAGCGAGCCCCAACAACCGCTCATTTGCTGTTCCACCATAGAGCGTCGCCGTATCAAAATGGCGGTATCCCATCTCAAAGGCTTCTTCCAATACCCGAAGCGCCTCTGTTTCTGGCACATACTGCCCATAGCCATGGGAAAGATTCATGCATCCCAAGCCAATACGAGGAGACGAGACACCGTTTAATCGGTCAAAGAACGCGGACATAGCAACCTCTGAGGTGATTGACGTTAATTAGATAGTAGTGCGCTAGTGTTATGCGTTTTACCCTGGCTACAAACCTGCGACTGCAGCCAGTCAGGCAATCGGTGTTCAAGATAATAACGCGGCCGCCACGGAGGCCCCTCTATAAAGCCCACATGGCCACCCGAGGCATGAAGCTCCAGGGTGACATAGCTTGGCAGAGTTTCCGCATTAGGAACGCTCTGTGGGTAGATAAAAGGGTCATCTAGTGCATGCACAATGAGCGTTGGAATACGAAGGTGCTCCACGAAGAAAGCACTGCTACAGCGGTGGTAATAGTCATCGGCGCTTTCAAAGCCATGCAGTGGCGCAGTAACGCGGCCATCGAAGTCCCAAAACGTCTTCATACCTTGTAATGCTTCAAGCGCCGCTAAACGCGCCAGTTCTTCCCTTCGCCCTTGGCGTACAAACGCCTGCTGCTTATGTTCAACATACTGGCGCAGGTCTCGCAGGAAGCGGGCCTGATAAATCCTGGAGAAGCCTTTACTTATTCGGTCTGCGCAGTGGTCCAGCCGAAACGGTACCGATACCGCTGCCGCGGCCTTCAACGGCGTATTGCCACCCTCTTCACCCAAATACTTAAGCAACACATTGCCACCCAATGAGTAACCAATCGCGGCAAACAATTTGTTTGGATAGCGTAACGTTAGTTGCTTAACCACATCCGCCAAGTCCTCACTCGCGCCAGAGTGATATCCCCTGGCGCGATGGTTTGGCTCACCAGAGCAGCCACGCCAATTGACAGCCACGCTCGACCAGCCGCGCGCCGCTAACGCTTGTTGTTGCCCTAGTATATACAGTGAAGAAGAGCTGCCAGTTAGGCCATGAAGCAGCAGTACGCAATTCGCCGACTCACCCTCAGGGCCATACCAATCAAGATCGATAAAATCACCATCTTGAAGCGTCATTCGCTCACGCCGACGTTGTAATTGAGGCGATGTCCGCCATAGCGGGCTATAGAGCGTTTGCAAATGTCCGCCAGGCAGCCAGCGCGAAGATCGAAATGGAGGCATAGGTGAAGACAGGGTTGAAGACGAGCTTGAAGACATGGAGGAAAAGCGCCAGCAAAAAACAGCTGAATAGCTTAGCAAAATTTGTAAGCAGATTTGGTTGTGGCAGAAATATCGCCTTGGATATCAGCCTTGGGGCTGACACAGGCCCGCCTAAAGCAGTCGCCCCTTGTATGCAGCGTTTTCATAGATGCGACAATACGCCATGCATCACTGGATACTTTCAACTTACGTCGCAGAGTGGTTTCAACTACTATTATTAATGATTAAAGAAATATATCCATAGCCTTTAAGAATATAGCTCCTGCGACAACTACTGATTTTCAATACTTTCATGCCACACGATCTAGGAGGTCGCCATGGAATTAGATCCTCTGTTGCTTTCAAGGCTACAGTTCGCTTTTGTTGTCTCTTTTCATGCCATTTTTCCGGTGTTTACTATCGGTTTGGCTTCCTACATCGCACTACTGCATGGCCTATTCTACAAAACGGAAAATCCCGCTTGGGATCGCTTAGCGCTGTTCTGGACAAAAGTGTTTGCCGTTGTGTTTGGCATGGGCGTTGTATCAGGCATTGTGATGTCGTTTCAGTTTGGTACTAACTGGAGCAACTTTGCCTACGCCACATCTAACTTCTTAGGCCCTGTCCTCAGCTATGAGGTAGTAACGGCCTTTTTCCTAGAAGCCGCTTTTCTAGGTGTGCTGTTATTTGGCCGCAATAAAGTACCTGAAGGTGTGCATTTATTTGCTGCCATCATGGTTGCTGTAGGCACGTTTATATCTTCTTTCTGGATACTTTCTGCCAACAGTTGGATGCAAACCCCGGTAGGTTACGAGCTCATCGACGGTCGGTTCCATATCACTTCCTGGATGGAAGCACTCTTTAACCCCTCCTTCTGGTATCGCTTTGTTCACATGGGCATGGCTTCCTTCCTAACCGGCGGGTTCGTCGTTGCAGGGGTTAGCGCCTGGTTCTTACTACGCAAGCGTGATGTTGAAGCTAACAAAAAAGCGCTATCCATGTGTTTGTGGTTACTGCTGATATTAGCGCCTGCGCAAGCGGTAGTCGGCGATTTTCACGGTCTGAACACCTTGGAGCACCAGCCAACGAAAGTAGCTGCCATGGAGGGTAACTGGGAAACGCAAACCAATGTGCCGCTTCTGCTTTTTGCTATCCCCGATAAAGAAGCCCAGACCAATCATTTTGAAATTGGCATCCCCAACCTTGCCAGCTTGATTCTGACGCACCATGTCGATGGTGAAGTTCCCGGGCTTAACGCAGTACCAATAGAAGAGCAGCCTCCTGTCATCATTGTATTCTGGGCTTTCCGCGTCATGGTAGGCATTGGCGTGCTGATGATTGCTGTTGCGCTGACCGGGTTGTTTCTGCGTCGTAAGGGGCGTGTCTATGAAAACCCACTTTTCTTAAAAACGCTTACCGTCATGATTGCATCCCCCTTCCTCGCGGTTCTGGGTGGCTGGATTGTTACCGAATCAGGACGTGCGCCTTGGTTAGTGTATGGCGTCATGACACACGCGGAAGGCTTAACGCCGTCCCTTACTGGCGGCATGGCACTGTTTACCTTGATTGGCTATATCGCGGTTTACAGCGTGGTATTTTTCACCGGTATTTATTATCTAACGCGAGTTGTGCGCAATGGCATGAAAGTAGAAACACAGTCTGAAGTTGGAGGCGAGGTTGAACGCCCGAAACGCCCCCTATCCGCAGCACACACCCCCTTTGATGATGACTTGGAAGGAGCCAACACATGAGTATTGATCTTTCACTCATCTGGGCTGCCATTATTGGCTTTGGCGTCATTATGTATGTCTTAATGGATGGCTTCGATCTAGGGTTGGGAATTTTGTTTCCCTTCGCTCCTGATGAAGAGTCACGCGATGTGATGATGAACTCTGTTGCTCCCGTGTGGGATGGCAATGAGACGTGGTTAGTGCTGGGCGGTGCTGGGCTGCTCGGCGCCTTTCCTTTAGTTTATTCCGTGTTTTTGCCCGCGCTCTATATCGGTGTTTTCCTAATGCTGGCTGGCTTGATTTTTCGCGGCATCTCATTCGAGTTTCGCTTCAAGTCTAAGAAAAACCGCCGTTGGTGGAACCGCGCATTTTGTTGGGGTTCTGCCATTGCCACCTTCGCTCAAGGCGCAGTCGTCGGCGCTTACATCCAAGGGTTTGCTGTCGAAGACTTTCGCTATGTCGGTGGCGCACTGGATTGGTTGACACCCTTTACTGTATTGACGGGGATTGGACTAATGGCGGGCTACGCATTGCTTGGTTCTACGTGGCTGATCCTGAAGTCAGAAGACCATGTCCAGCAGTGGGCCTATCGCATCACACCAAAATTACTCTTAGCGGTATTGGTGGTATTTGGCATTGTTAGCCTGTGGACACCGCTGGTTAGTCCAGAAGTGCGTGACCGCTGGATGAACCAGATCCACCTAATTTGGCTGTTCCCTATTCTCGCCATGGTCTGCGCTGGCACTCTTTATCGTGCCGTAAAACGCCAGCAGGAAGGCTTACCGTTTGTCGCAACATTGGGCCTATTTATCTTTACCTACCTAGGCCTCATTGCCAGTAAATGGCCGGTTATCGTACCGCCCAACTATACAATTTGGGATGCCGCTTCTGCACCGGAGTCGCAATTGTTTTTGCTGATCGGCGTGCTGATTGTTATCCCTATCGTGTTGGCCTACACTGCCTGGTCTTACTGGGTATTTCGCGGCAAGGTAAAAGTGGGCGAAGGGTACCATTGAGGCTTTAGCAGTTAATCTGTTGATTGCTTGTCACAAAAAAGAAGGGTGCCATTTGGGCACCCTTCTTTTTATTACTGGGTAAGCGGAGAAAATGGTTGATGTGTCCTTGCCACAGGCCCTTATCGTCCAGGTGATCAACGGATAATATGGTTGACGAAGCCGCGTGAGGAGGTCATATCCTCAAAAGCATCATTCTCTTGATATTTAAGATGGGCTGTTTAGTGATCGTACCTGCCGAAGCAAATAAAGCATTGTCAATTGTTCAGAAGCGGCTAGCAAAATCACTGGTGGCTGTCTATCTCCATGGCTCGGCTGTGGCTGGTGAGCTTCGCCCCCGCAGCGACGTAGATTTGCTTGTGGTCATTGACCAACCGATGACATCCGAGGTTCGAAGATGCCTTACTTCCGAGTTAATGGAGATATCTGGGCGATACCCTTTTGATCCGGATGGACGCCACCCTCTTGAAGTGATTGTCTTTTTGCGCTCAGATCTTGCTGAGCCGCTCTATCCTGCGCGAAGCGAATTCATTTACGGTGAGTGGTTGCGTCATGAGTACGAGGCGGGTGAAGGTTCCGAGCCTGCCTGTGATCCAGAGCTTACCCTGGTGCTGGCCCAATCACGGCAGGAAGCGAAACCTCTAATCGGACCGAACGCAAACGAGCTTCTACCAGCTATTCCAAAATCTGATATACGTCGTGCAATCAAGGATGTTCTGCCAGCTTTAATCGAAATGCTACAGGGGGATGAGCGCAACGTCCTGTTAACTTTGGCGCGTATGTGGCGGACATCAGTTACCGGTGAGTTTGTCTCTAAGGATGTTGCTGCCGATTGGGCAGTTACTTGGCTACCGGCTGAACAAGCGGATGTTTTAGTCGATGCGCGGGAGGCTTACTTGAGCGGATGTGAAAGTGATTGGCGAAATCGCCAGCAAGAACTCCAACACACGGTAAAATCCCTGCACGATCATGTCTTAGCGAATCTATGAAAAGCTCTTCGTGTACCACGATGCGTCCATAACACAAGCCTCTCATGTCCAAAATGCCCGACAACATCCTGCACCTGCCGGAGTACCAGGTGCTGGGTTACACATCTACCGATGACGAAATGCACTTCCAGATAGACGCGCCCGATCCCATGGCCTGCGAGGAATGCGGGGTGCAGGGAGAGTTCGTGCGGTTCGGCAAGCGTGATGTTCCCTATCGTGATCTGCCCATCCACGGTAAGCGAGTCACCCTGTGGGTGGTCCGCCGCCGGTACACCTGTCGGGCCTGCGAGACTACCTTCAGGCCCCCCAGCTACCGGAGGTAGTGGACGGCTTCCGCATGACGCTTCGGCTGCATGAATACGTGGAGAAGGAGTCCTTTAACCACCCCTACACCTTCGTGGCGCACCAAACCGGGCTAGACGAGAAGACGGTACGGGATATTTTCAACGCCCGCGCCGAGTTCCTGGGCCGCTGGTACCGCTTCGAGACGCCCCGCATTCTGGGCATCGATGAGCTATACCTGAACAAGCGCTACCGCTGCATCCTGACCAACATCGAGGAGAAGACCCTGCTCGATCTGCTAGCCACCCGCCGTCAGGACGTGGCGACCACCTTCCTGATGAAGATGAAGGACCGGCAGAAGGTCGAGATCGTCAGCATGGACATGTGGAACCCCTACCGGGCAGCGGTCAAGGCGGTGCTGCCACAGGCCTGCATCGTGGTCGATAAGTTCCATGTGGTGCGTATGGCCAACGATGCTCTGGAGAAAGTGCGCAAGGGGCTCAGGACAGAGCTGAAAACCGCCCAGATCCGTACCCTCAAGGGAGATCGGAAAATCCTGCTGAAGCGCGCTCACGAGGTCTCAGACCGGGAACGGCTGATCATGGAAACATGGACAGGCGCGTTTCCCCAATTGCTGGCCGCCTACGAGCACAAGGAGCGCTTCTACCGTATATGGGACGCCACCACACGACCGCAGGCAGAAGCTGCCCTCGATGAGTGGATCGACTCTATCCCGAAGGGCCAGAAGGAAATCTGGAGCGATCTGGTCAGGGCAGTGGGTAACTGGCGCGAAGAGATCATAACCTACTTCGAGACGGATATGCCCGTCACCAACGCCTACACGGAGTCCATCAACCGATTGGCCAAGGACAAGAACCGTGAGGGGCGTGGATACTCCTTCGAGGCGATGCGGGCACGAATGCTCTATACCACGAAGCACAAGAAGAAGGCACCGACTGCGAAAGTCTCTCCGTTCTATAAGAAAACTATTGGTTATGGACTGCCGGACTTCGCAGAAGAACTCAACTACGGGGTCGATCTATCAACCATCTGAGCGTGGTATCAGGTTGGTGGGTGGAATGTGCCCATCAACCATCTTTTCCGCTTACCCCATCTTTTAAGGTATACACCTGGAACCAGAACGGCTGCGTCGTGTGTTCTGCGACGTCCTCAATCGAGCAAATCGACATGGTCGACAGCGTAAACGGCACACCAAATTTTTCAGCCGCCCGTGCTGCTTTAATTTCGCCATCTGCCGCTTGCATTCCCGTTAGCCCTACGGGCGCAAGCGCAACCGGCATAGCCACATCTTCGCCCAGCATAGAACTTCACGTAGAACGCCCTGACATATAGACCGCAACACGCCGTTTTAAATGAATATGCTGGAAGTCGCTGGTATTTTCACGAAAGGTTTGCTCTGTCCAACAGCCCGACTCGGCGTAGTCATAAAACATTTTTGGTGTACGGCGGGCGTAATGGCGACGAAGATTTTCAATGTTGGTATAGATCGGCATAACACATCCCTAATAGATATTGTTCTCATTAGCATCTAGAACAGACGATCTCTATGTTGTTCTTCAATACTGCACAAGTAAACGCCCTGTTTCGCTCTCTTTACTCATCAAACTATTTCAGCATAACCAGTAGAGATTTGCGGAAATGGCAGGGCATTAAAAGGAAACAAGTTACTCGGTGAACGCCAATACCTGCTCCAACAGAGCACGCTTACGCGGCAGTAAACTCACTTCTAACCCTAACGGTCGGAATACACGATTCTTAACCTCTAGGGTGACATTATTTTTATCGCCCTCCAGATCCGACAACGTTCGTCGACTGATGCCCACCAAGGCGGCATAACGTGTTTGGTTTAACCCCAGCACATCGCGGCGTAACGCACGCAATAACGCTCCGTCGGTGATTTCCCCCGCATAGAAGCGTTTCAACAGAGTCACCAGGGCCTCTTCGCGATCATCAGAATAGCGCTTCATAGCAACCCCCAGCGCTTGAGTCGAGTATTGATAGTGCGTAGGCCGACTGCAGGCATATCAAGGATTCGGGGTGGAACTCCACGGGCAGCCAAGCGTTCATCGACGCCCTCTAGCTTCAATGCAAGCGCACGAAGCTCTTCCATCACTCGCGCTGGATCGACAACGTCTGCCAGGGTGTCGGCAATTCCTCGCCAATCGTACTCCCCGCCAACTTCCAGGGGTGTTCCCCATTGCGTTGTTCGTGTCACCCCCTCGGGGTCAGCCTTCATGGGCGCGAAGTCATATACAGGGGCAAGCCCAATGCCTTCGGGGCGCTTCAATAACGCCGTATTCCGGCCATGATTGTCAGAGTTGCCGAAAGCGATATTCAACAAATCACGCTTAATCCACTCCAAAACAAAGCGCTCACCCTCGAAAACGGCGCCTTGTTCTTGCACGCGATATTGAGCCCTCAGCAAACTAATCAGTTGGCGGATTGTTTCGCCATGATGCAGGAAAGTGCCCGGTGCGGCGCCTACCAAGGAGTAGACTGACTCCAGGCCATAGCGAACCCAAGTGCCGTCGAGGTACTGCATGTCGAAACGGGGTAACCACAGGGATGGGTAACGCTCGCCCTCCACCAAACGCATCTGTTCGGTATCTATCGTGGCCACCCCTAACGATGCAAGCTCCTGATAATAATGATATTCAGCTCTCAAGATGTTGCAATCGTCAACTGAACGTCTACCGCGCGGAAATTTCACCAGCATGGGTAGGTCAGGTCGATGGTTTTCATCCTGCCAGGTATCAATCCAAACGTGGTCGTCGTTCGTCAATCTGAGCAGCAATTTTGGCGCTTCACCGCCAGCCCCAGTGGCACCGCCACTGGCCGCCCCCATCTGCTGGGCATACTCTAAAAAGTCCACCTGACGCTCTACAACGCTTTGCAGCGGAAACCGTCGCTCCTCTAAGGCTTTCTTTACGGAGAGATCAGGCAATGATTCTTTGATTCGTAAGTTGCCGACCGGCGCGATAGTGCCACGTGCCAGTAATTCAGCATCCTGTTGCCCAATCGGTAAATCGTGAAGCCCTAGATAATCCACCCAAAAACGCCGGCTAGCTCCCGCCGGCATAATGTCTTCCAAGAAACCGAACCAGTGTGGCGACTCATGAGTCAGCATTAACTCGATAGGCAACCGCATACTGCAAGCGTGCAGGTCATCTTGAAATAGCCACTCAACGGCATAGTCAGTCGCATAGCGCAGCCGAGACTCCCCGCGAGTACCCTGCTCAGGGTTAGGCAACGACAATTCAGCCGCATCATGCCACGCTTGTTCAAAATGAACCTGTATCGTTAACTTCACGAATCACCCATGTCGAAAGCCGCTGATGTACGAAATTATTAATGCGCAGCAAAATGCTCAAAAATTCTTCCGCCGATTACTTATGAGCAGTTTAGCGCACATAATAACTACAACAAAGAATTAATGAGCATTATAGTGCACACTGAATTATCCACACGAGCGCCATATTGGAGCCTAATGTGAATATTACCCATTTAGAGCATGTGTTTATCGCGCTGCTGATTCAAATGGCTCTACTTCCTTTTGCAAACGCAAGAGTCACCGGTGCCATCGCGATAGCACTGTTGCTTGGACGTGAGATTGCACAACATGAATACAGGTTAGCCGTTCAACGTGGCTGGGAATGGGGGCAAACATTACCGGTGGGCATCTTTGAAGGTGTTTGGCGCGGCTGGACGCTGGATTCAGTGTTAGACGTTGTTTTACCTGCCCTGGCATGCACAGTAGTGGCCATTACGATCAAAATCATAAAGCCAAACGGCTAAATCGCGAAAGCTAAGCGTCTAAGAACGACAAAAGGCCCTGACTCCTCAGAAGCTTTTAACAAGCCTTTATAAAGCACTTTACCTATTACGCGAATCATGCAAAATTGCTTAATCAACACCTTATATAAAAACGAAAAAAGGAAAGTCTATGCCCCGCAGTCACATAGGAATAGCAACGGCGCTTACATCACTGCTATTTGCCATTCCAGCCTACTCCGACGACCCACTTCGCCTCGCTGTTGATGTTCCCTTTGAGCCTTTTGAGTATCGCTTGCCCGACGGCACCCTAACAGGCTTCGAGGTGGAACTGGGTGAAGAAGTATGTCGACGCATCGAGCGTGAGTGCGAATGGGTAGAGCAAGGCTGGGACGGCATCATCCCCGGCTTATTAGCACGCAAGTACGACGCCATCATGTCCTCAATGGCAATCACCGATGCGCGCCGCGCACAAGTGCTGTTCTCAGAACCCTACTACAGCAACCCTAGCGTCTGGGTGACTCAGGAAGGCAACGAGATCGATATTGAAGATCGCGACGCCCTTGAGGGTATATCGGTAGGCGTTCAACGTGGCACCATCCGCGATGAATACATCACCGACACCTATGGCGATCTCGTTGACGTACGGCGCTATGCAACAGGCGAAGATCTCGCGGTAGATATTAGAACAGGTCGCTTAGACGCAGCTTTTATGTATTACCCACTAGCGCTGTCATCGCTTGAAGTTAACGCTGAAGGCAGTGGGATTGTTACCAGCTCGCCGCTGATCCGCGAGCCCAAGCACTATTTCGGACATGGCGTGGCGGCAGCCTTCCATCCTCGCAATGAAGCCCTGGCGGAGCAGTTCAATGAGGCACTGCGAGAAATCAAGCAAGACGGTACCTATGACGAGCTAATGAACAAATACGTCGACTACGACATCAAGATCTAAGACTGTCACTATCTCGCCAACTATACCCCCAGGGATAACACGCTACGCTTACCCCTGGGGTTGTTGTATTAAGTAGAGAACAATCTAAATCTAATTCCGTGACAGTGCTTCATTAAGAATGGGGACTTGTACTCTACTCAGTCCAGCTAATCGCCACGTCTCAACGGGCTCGCTGCCTTCTTCCTCCTGAATTGAGCCCCAAGCCACTCGAATCGACGTTGTATAAACAGCCCCGTCTCCCATCACAATATTCGCGTCAATTAAATACCGCCGCTTCTGCTCTTGCATGACGTCATCATCAAAATCCGAGGTTACTTCAATCTCCGCAATACCCGCATCGTTACATGCTTCATGGAAGATAGAAAATTTCTCTTCATAATAGAGATCTGGTTCAATTTTCCGTTGATGCATCCCAAGGTGCCTTTCTATATCGCCATCACAGATTGCTTGAACAACGAGCTCAAGGTAATCCCCCCATTTTTAGAGGGCTTCAAAAGTAGGCCTCAGGCCATCATGGCCAACTTCTGTTGAGGAGTGATTCCTCCGAGTCCCATATTGGGTCGTTCGTGATTGTAGTGCCAGAGCCAGCGAGTAGCATAACCTTGGACTTCTTCGGTGCTGTCGAACAGATACTGGGCCAGCCAATCGTAACGCACCGTTCGGTTGTAGCGTTCGATATAGGCATTCTGCTGGGGCTTGCCGGGCTGGATAAACGCCAACACAATGCCTTGGTTTTTCGCCCAGTTCGCCAGCTTGCCGCTGATGTATTCAGGGCCGTAGTACTTGCTGAATAAGCAGGTTGGAGCCAGCCATCTGTACCAAAATCTCTGATGCCAATCAGTGGATTTAGGAGATGTACACATGGCTGACAACTTAAAGAATAGCTCTGTGAAAGTGATGATCGCCATCGACATTGCCAAAACGTCCCATGATGCT
Organism: Halomonas sp. 3A7M; assembly: GCF_014897875.1. Classification (NCBI taxonomy): domain Bacteria; kingdom Pseudomonadati; phylum Pseudomonadota; class Gammaproteobacteria; order Oceanospirillales; family Halomonadaceae; genus Halomonas; species Halomonas sp. 3A7M. Next base: position 1,271 of record NZ_JABUZD010000092.1, on the reverse strand, counting down.
GTCATTTTATGGCCGTCAGGTCGTACCAAAACGTTTAAGCTCCCTAACACGTTAGTGGGTTATCAGAACCTCATTAATGCAGCAGAAGTACCTGCTGAAGACATTCTGGTGGCCTTTGAGCCAACGGCTGACTTTCATCGGAATATTGCCTATTGGTTAAGGTCTCAAGGCGCCTTGTGCCATATGGTGTCGTCTTTAGCCTGCGCCAGAGCGCGTGAAATGTTGTTTAAAAGCTGGGATAAAAACGACAAGAAAGACGCGCGGGTTATCATGTACTTGATGCAGCAGGGCATGATGCAACCATTTTACGATCCGTTAGTGAATGAAATGTTAGATATTCAGGAGCTTGCGAATACGTATTATCAAATCTCACTCGCTAGATCCCGCTGTCAACATAGTTTATTCAATCATTACCTCACTCTCTTTTTTCCAGAAATGGAGCGTTTTTTTAACAGCACCCGTGCCGTGTGGTTTTGCCGCTTCTTGCTGAAATTCCCTACCCCACAAAGTATCACGCGCTATAAAAAAACGACCTTCGTGCAACGTGCTTGGGAGGTAGTGGGGAGGAAGGTGGCCAAGCAGCGCTTTTTAGAAGAGGTTTATGAAGTGGCGGAGCAGTCGATAGCGTTACCCGTACCGCTTAATAGCCCAGCAATTGCCACCTTCAAATTGCAGGTCAGGCGTTATCTGAAGCTAACCGAGCAAAGGCAGCAAATCGAAGAAGCCGCTGACCAGTTGATATCTCACCGCGATGATTACCAGCGACTTCGGACATTGCCTGGTATTGGTCCTATCATTGCGTTAGTTATTATTGCCGAAAGCGGTGACCTAAAGCGTTTTTGCCATTATCGCCAATACCTTAGCTTTTGCGGCTTCAACTTGTCGGCAAGTCAAAGTGGTAAACAGCAAGGGCATTACCGCTTATCAAAGCGAGGCAATGCACGTTTACGGTACGCCTTCTGGTTGGCAGCCACAGTCGCCATCAGACAGCGGGAAAATACATTCCGACAGAAATACGAGCGCTATATTCGGGCAACCCCTGATGATCCGGATATCAAGCGGAAAGCCCGCGTGGCAGTGGCCGTTAAATTAGCCCGCGTCGCGCATGCTTTAATAAAGACAGGTAGTGATTATCGAGGCTATTATGAGTTTGGTTGTGAGACGTAAATCTGTGCCGTTAGGGCACCCAGTGACCCTGTAGATAATGCTCAACGCTCACAACCGTTCCAAAGTAAGCGTTCATTCCAGGACGTAGTTGACTTACTTCACGT